>NZ_CP176041.1:0-18361 GCF_051852995.1 Oenococcus alcoholitolerans | reverse complement strand
AAAGCGGACAATTAATTGAGGGTTCATCTCTTCGATATCTTCGTAGTACTTTTTTCCTCGTGGAAAGCGTTGTGGCTCATCAATAATTACTACTGGCCGAGTGGCGGCAATAGCTTTAATGGGTGAAGTTTCACCACCGAGTAAAGTTTGATCATAATCATCGCGGTGCATGGACTTCGAGTGCAGCATTCCTTGATTAATTAATAAAACTTCAATTTGATTGGTGTTTTGACGAGTAGCTTCTACAAACTCCGAAAGTTGCGCTGGAAAATTACGCCGTCCTGAGCGTGCACTAAAGTCCCCAGCATTAATAACGTTTAGCTGAACCCGAGTGTTTTCATAGAATTCACTAAAATGCTGTTTTGCATAATCACTGGTAATGAAACTACGAGTACCTTCCTTAATGCTTGGGCTCGGCACAGCAATTACAAATTTGAAAAGGCCATACTTCTGGTGGAGGTCATACATCATTCGCGTGTAGACGTAAGTTTTCCCAGTACCAGTTTCCATCTTGATATCGATATTAGCTTTTTCTTTGTAGCGGTAGTTGATTAGTGGATTGGCATAGATGTAATTGGCGTTAGGGTCACTAGTCATGGTATCAATACCAGGAAAAGCCTTATCAATGGCAGCTAAGGCATCGGTTTGGTGTTGTAAAGTTTCAAGTTTAATCTTCATCGCATTAGTACCTCTTGATTAAAGTAACTTTACTATCAAGTTGCTTAAGGCCATTTTCGAGTTCGCGCAGTTCAGCAACGTTAAAGGAGTAGCCGAAGATGACAACACTCTGAACTTCCAATTGATGGGTACCAAGCTTGTTCAATAATTCTCCGGTATTATCTGAACCCCAGCCTTCGTTTATTAGGTAAAGGCGGTTGTCTTCAACCTTATGCGCTATATAACTGCCAAACTTAATTGTTTGAACATCAGCATCAAAAGAATAACCATCTTTAGCTAGCCAAGTAGTCAGAATGGTTTCTTCACCACTAGCATCCCCATCAATTCCTAAAGTCTTACTTGAAAAGCCATCTACCATATCGGTAAACAGGTTAGTATTGTTAGGATCAAAGTCGTCGATCTCTTCCAATGTTTGTTTGACTGGCTTAACCACGCGGTAGTGTTTGAAAGACCCATCAAAATCTTTAGTTAAGGTTAAATCATTGTCTTCCTGGATCTTCTTAGCGGCACGGCGAATGCGTTCACGGGAAATTTCGTCTATTGATTTGAAGCCAGCCTCGTAAGCATCCTTACCACCTTTTGTAGGAATTTCTTTACCATCTTTATTGGTGTGGTATGTCTTTTCAGGAAGCTGAACCATGATAAATTTACGGTGTCCACCATCTTCAGCATTTAGTTGCATCACGGCATCGGCTGTGGTTGATGAGCCGGCGAAAAAGTCTAAAACTAATACACCATTACTAACAGTCCTTAGAATTTCTTTTATAAGATTTACATTTTTAGGATTACTAAAAGGAAGATTGTAATCTTTAGAAATTTGTCCAACTTCCAAATCCATCCATGATGATGATCTTAATTGCGTATCTCGTGGGCCAACATAATATTGCACTCCACCATTTTTGCCAGTACCATTAGGAATTCGTCGAATAAATCTCAGCTTTTCACCTGTTTTTTTCCAGTAATTATCTAAAGACATCTTACTTGAAAAGTTATTTTCATATTCCTGATAATTTGCTATTGCCTCGTCAGCAAGCTTTTTTTGCCATCGCCATTGTCCTGTTTCCGGTGTGAAGCCTAAAATAGGATATCTCATAGAAGGACGATCGGCCCCAGACCAAAAAACATTCCATTTACCCTTTTGCACGTGATTCTTTTTTTGCTGCCGAATAGGATTAAAAGAAAATGAAGATGTTTTGGCATAGGCAATAATATATTCAGCACCAACATTAAAAGAGCTTAATCCGTCATTTGCAAATTGCATATTTAATGATTTAACTCTTCTTCTTACAAGAAGTGTATTTCTATAATTTTGCTCTCCAAAGATCTCATCACAAATCTCTACTAAATTAGAACGTTCATTATCGTCGATTGAAATAAAAATAATACCTTTATTACTTAAAAGCCTTTTTGCCAATAACAGTCTTGGATACATAAAAGTCAACCAAGCTGAATGGCTAGAATTCCCCTGGATACTCTTTAACCGTTCAATCTGGTCATCATCAAGTCCTAACATAGACGATAATTGCTCATCAGAATATTCAAAATTATCAGGATATATAAAATCACCATTTCCTGTATTATATGGTGGATCAATATAAATAACGTCAATTTTTCCTTGATAATTATTTTGCAAATGCCGCAATACTTCAAGGTTATCCCCACTAAAAAATAAGTTTTGACTATTTGCCCCCTCTCCTTTATTTTGATCTTCATCAGGTACAATGACTGTCGTTGGCATTTCGCCAGCTTGACGCCGTGCATAGTCTTTACCAATAAAGTCCAATTGATAACCATCCTTTAATTCGTTGATATTGTATTCTTGTAATTCAGACTTAAATTTATCTAAATTAAAATTGCCTTCCTTACTAAAAAATTCCGGTAGCTTGTCTTTTAACTGCTTAAGAAATGCTGAATTAGGTTGAATTGTTTCATTAAATTTTTGATTATCTCTTATCATTTTGCCTACTCCTTATTTTCACCAAAAATGCCACCAACTATTATTGGTTTTACTTTTGTGTATTCTCTTTTGTTTATCGTCATCGACAACACCACCTTTATCTTGCTTGTCGTTTTTATCTTTTATATGACTGGAATTAACATCATTCGACAAACTGTTATCTTTCTTGGCTGCTTGTCGTTTTTGAGTTGAATTAGAAGATTCGATGAATTTGTTCAAACTTTCAACCTTTTCTTTTAATTCCCTGTTTTCATTGACTGTAGCTAACTGTAGCTGCTGCTGCTGATCTATTAGTTTTGTTAAATGATCTATTTGCCGGTCTTTGTTGCTTATTTGTTGGTCTTTGCTGGCAAGTTGTTTGTCTCTTTGGTTCTTTAAATCATCTAATTCTGCCGTTAAAATAACAACTAAATTATGTTGGTCTTTGTTGGTATTTGTTGCTTCTTTGCTAGGTATTTGTTGCTTCTTTGCTAGCAAAGGCTTTGTTACTTTACTCTTAATAAGCCTTTCTGCTACTGCGTTTATAACGTTTATACCATGATCATCTTTTTGTCGGTTTTTTGCTGGTAGTCTTTGGTAGTGATATTGAATTGTTTGTTTAGAGACTTTGAGTTCTTCTGCTAATTCTTTAATTGTTTTAGTCACTTTATTTGCCTATCTTTTTTAAAGGTATATTATGCTTGCTTCTGGAAAATTTTTTAGTGCTTTTCTTTAGTAATTCTTCTTTTACATAATCTTTTTTAGGGCTGTTTCTCTTTAAATAATCTTCATTAAACTCTTCAGCATGCCAATAAAAATCTACTCCTATAACTGGCCGACCTTTGTGTGAAGAATATCTTTTTACATATTCAAACCCAGGGATCGCAGTTTTTAATTGTTTAATTGTCGTTGGACCAAAAATTCTTTGAAAAGCTTTTCCATTAGTAAATGATTTGGGAACAACTAGTTTTTTTCTAAATTCTTGAATCGACCAATACAAATGGCCTGTTGTTCTAAATTGCTTAATATTTCTAAATAGTTCCTTGCCATAACTAGTGGATAAATAAACTAAATCGTCCAGCATAAAGGTTGTGAAATTATCAAATAACAGGTTAAATAGATCCCAAAAATCAGGTGATACGGCCACCGTTGCTTCTTGTTTGGTTTTATTGATTGAATACTTAGAAAAAACTACAAATTTAGTAATTATATTGCCATCATCACTGATACGATCAAATTTAAGACTAATTATTTTGTCATACATACCAGACAGGACTCTTATAAATCTTTCATCACTTTTACTCTTATCCCAGCGTATTAAATGCTTGATATCGTCGAAAGTAAGCGTTAATTCTCTAGCACCATGTTCTTTAATTTGCGAAACTATGGCAAAAAGAGCATCATACTCGGTTGCAGTAAGCTGACGAAAACTAACTTTATTCATACCGTTAGAATATTTAACTATTTTGTCATAATGCATCTTAGTCTAATCCGTTCTAAATTTTATAAGCTAAAATACATTATACCCGTTTATTATTATTGGGTATAATGTGCGACTTTTTGGGTACACATAAGCGACCTTTTGGGTATAATGTGCGACTTTTTGGGTATACTAAGTTTTACAAACCCTTGGCAGACAAGGGTTTAAGAGACCTATAAAAACAATATAAAAACAACATAAAAACAATTACTAATTACTAAAGCTTATTTTTTTAAAAATATCATCTTGGTCCGCCTTAACTAACTGAAGAATTCAATTGCAACCAGCAAATAATTTTTAATTTCAAACTAAGAAAAGTTTTTTTGGGTCCCTTGATAATTGTGCAGTTCGATCAAAATATACAAGACCAAATAGGCTTGCCGGCTGGTAAGCGCTATGCTAGACTAAAAATAATTTGACAACCGAATAAAAAAGATCAAGCTAAACAAAAAAGCCCCTAACCAATTAAGGCTAAGAGCTTCAATGTTTAGCAAGTAGCTCATCCCAGCTACTTAGTTCAGTCGATTTTAACTTGGCGGTCTAAACCGACTGAACATTGCAATCTTGCTTATGTGATAATTATAACCCAAGCAAGCTCTAAGGAGCAAGCCAGGTAAACACAACAAGACCAATGGACTAAGTAGCTAGCAAGGCTGCCTAGTCCATTTTTATTTAGTTATTAAATAAAATAAAAAAGTTGCCCAAGGGCAACCAACAGAATCAACACATGATATGAGGAATTACAAAGCCGTACACCACAAATGTTCGCTTTGCAATTCAGTTAGAGCATATCAGATTTGTATTTTAAAACAAGTCGAATGTTTTAGCAATTCTCTTGTGTTGGTTAGAAAAGGGAGTTTTTATAATGAATCAAGCAAATTTTAAATTTTATGAAGCCGACAACGTATATGGAGCCTTGTTCTTTCAGTTTCCTAAAGTATTGATGTATGGAGATCAATACAAGCATTTAAGCAATGACGCTAAATTAGCCTACATGGTTTTGAAAGACCGTTTAGAGTATTCTTTGCGCAACAATTGGATTGATAGTGATGGGCACGTCTACTTTATTTTTACCAACCAAGAATTAATGGATTTGTTTAATTGTTCAAAGGGAAAGGTTATCAAAATAAAAGCGGAACTAGAATCAATTGGATTACTTGCTCAGCAACAAATGGGTTTTAACCCAAAAACTAAAAAGAATGAACCCAACCGCTTATATCTTTCCAAGCTTGACGTGCAAGCTACCGATGTCTACTTGCGCGGTGAATATACCCAAAATGAGCCGCAAAGCCTTGCTACGAGCGAAAGTCTAAAAAATAGACTTTCGCGGGAGACCGTTGAAACCCTTGCTACGAGCGGAAGTTCAAAAAATGGACTTCCGCATAAGTCCGTTGACAAGACCGCCCAAACCCTTGCTACGAGCGGAAGTTCAAAAAATGGACTTAATCTATATAAAGACTATAAAGAAGATACAAGAAGAAACAATATAGATACTCAAAAGTTGGACTTTTCCACAAGCAATTTCTCTAAAAAGGAGATCGAAGTCCAAGACCAGGATCTAGTTAGCCACGCTGATGAGTTTTTAACTGACAAGGATAGTGGTCTACCTGTCTTTTTAGAACCCCAAGCAGTAAAGCTATTGAGCTTTTGGTGTCAAACTCCCCAACAAATGCATCGATTTATCGGCATTATCTTAAATGCTAAATACCGCGTTGAAAAAGACCACCAGGACGTAGGGGTCCTAATTCCACTAGATGATCCCGAATTACAGCCTTTAATGACTAAGACACTAAGACGCTACTTTAATGTGCTTAGAAGTAACGAAAAAGGAATTAAAGACGTGGAGAACTATTTATACGGCACCATGCAAAACCTCTTTGCCAACTACTGGAATAAAAAGGCTGCTAGAAGATATTATGATAAACACCCCGAAGAAGAAAAGCCCAATGATTTAGGCTGGCTGTATTATTAGTTTAGAGGCTGTAAAAGCCCTTCTAAGAGCTTTTAGTTAGTTAACGAATAATTTATACCAAGATTGATTGAAAGAGGCTAAGAAGATCAAATAACCGCCGTAAATTAACGGTGATCGTTAATGGGTCTGACAATTACAAGCTGGATAATCAAAAAAGCGGATTAACTTACTAACTACTCAAAAGGTAGTATAATAGTAGTAGTAAAAGAAGGGGCAAGCCGACCATGGCAGTTAAGGGAAAGAAAAGAGTCCAGGTACAGATCGATAAAGACCTAGCCAATGATACCGAAGCCATATTAAGTGAATTAGGGCTAAATCCCACTACGGCCATTAACATGTTTTACAAAAGGATCGTCGCTAATGGTGCTTTACCCTTTAATGTATCTTTAAGCCAAGAAGAAAGAGCTAATCTCCGCTTTTTAAGGGCGACTGAAGATACACCAGTCACTAAGTTTAAAGACGCTAAAGCAGTCGCCGATTGGCTCAATGATCCAAATGAGGACTAATGATCTTCTTAGCCTATACGTTAGTTTTGTTGAAACTAACGGTGGCAAGCCGCCGGTCTAAGAAAACCCTCCTGGGTTGACCTTGGTAATCTTTACAGTTTTCCCAAGGCTGGTTTAAGCTTTAAAAAAATTGGTCACTTAAGTAAACTAGATCAAAACAAAGTGACTGATTTTTCTTTTGCTTTAAAAGCAAAAGAAAAGCCCAGAACCAAAAGATAGTTCCACAGCACTCAAGAAAAAAGCTTCAAGAAAGTCAAGTTAAGTTCAGTCAAAGAATCCAAAAGCAGTTACAAGATTTTGTTAAAGAAAATCCAGAATTCAAGCCAAAAAATAATTTAAACAATGATCCAGACAAGAAAAACGATCGACCTAGTTATTAGCTGGATCGTTTTTTAGTTGATTGGGTTTATGTTCATTAACATAATCGGCAAATATTTTTAACAGTTCTTCGGTTTGTTCAACCGATAACTGATCGGCTTGAAAGTATTTTTCTAGTAAAGCACCCTTTTGAATCAACCGCCGAGACCTGGCTTTTCTAGCTTGGCGATTTTCATAATATTTAGATTGGCGGAGTTTAAAATCTTCCCGCTCTATTTTTTGTGCTAAACGGGATTTTTGGTCAAGTAGTTTTTGATATTGATCTGTCATAAAACAACCTCATGACTTATAACTGATTAGTCGATTGATTTTCCTTTAGTAGATCGGCTATTTTTTTGGCTAAAATCTTAATCCGGTCATTAGATAGATCAGCATAATCTAGATCTGCTTGATTGATGATCTCTTTACCCAGTCTTTGTTCAATTTTATTTTTTTCCTCTTTAATCTTTTGACTGAGATCTTTTAACTTAGCGACTTGCTTTTGAATTGATGATTGTGCCATAAATAGCCCCCTATTTAAATTAGCTATAATTATAATTTACATTAGCATAAGCCAATAGTACACTAAGAGTAAATTTATAGACATCAGCAGACCGAATGAAATTAGGTCAATGCGCACTTACACATAGAATTTATTCTATGTTGTTAAACCCATTAAAACCTGTATCAGAAGTCGGCTAGCCGACAACAAAATCCAACCCATAAAGCAAAGAAAGGCGGCGATTGACATGGCAATATTTCATATCAGTTTTTCTAATATCAGTGCCGGCAAAAACCGCAGTGCAATTGCCAGTGCCGCTTATCGTAGTGGGGAAAAGTTATTTGATGATAAAGAAGGTAAAAGTTATTTTTATGAGCGGTCGGTGAGACCCGAAAGTTTTATTTTGACCCCGGATAACGCCCCGAAATGGGCAAGTGATCGGCAGCAGCTTTGGAATCAGGTCGAAAGAAAAGATCGCAAAGCCAACTCACGCTATGCTAAAGAGTTTAACGTGGCTTTACCAGTTGAATTAAGTCAGGCTGAACAAAAAGCGTTATTAACTAAATATGTCCAAGCAAATTTTGTTAATTCCGGTATGGTAGCCGATGTGGCTATTCATCGTGATCACCCAGATAATCCGCACGCGCATGTTATGTTAACCAACCGACCATTTAATTCAGATGGGAGTTGGGGACTAAAAGCAAAAACACAGTACATTAAAGATGAAAACGGTAAGCAACTTTTAACCAAAAGTGGCTTTCCAAAACAAAGGAAAATTTGGCTAGTTGATTGGGATAAAAAAGAAAAAATTGACCAGTGGCGGCACAACTGGGCGGTCAGCGTTAACCAAGTTTTAGCACAAAAAAATATCCCCGATCGAATCAGTGAAAAGTCCCTAAAAGATCAAGGCATAGATGAAGTCCCAACCCAGCACGTTGGAATCAATAGCAAGCGCCAGTCCCGCCAAGCATTTAACCAACAGGTTAAGAATTATCGCAAGGTTAAAGCCAGTTACAAGAATATTCAAGAAAGGGCCATTAACCGTGGTCATTTAGATAGCCTTAGTCAACATTTTTCATTCAATGAAAAACAGCTTGTTAAAGAACTAAGCCAGCAGCTAAAAAGCTATATCGATTTAGAACACCTAGATGATAAAGCCCGCATGCTCTTTAACTGGAAAAATAGCCTCTTAATTAAACACGCGATTGGCGAAGATGTGACAAAACAATTACTCACGATTGATCAGCAGAGCATGTCGTTAGAACAAGCGAACCAATTGCTAAATAGAGTGGTTGATCGAGCAACTAAAAAACTCTATCCAACAGTTAATTTTGAGCAGACCACCCCCGCTCAAAGGCGTGAATTAATCAAAGAAACTAATAGCGAACAAACTATTTTTAAAGATAGTGAATTGACTGAACGGTTAGCAGACATTAGAAGTGATCTATTGACCCAACAGCTATTAACCTTTACTAAGCGACCGTATGTTGGTTATCAGCTATTAATAAAACAAGAAGCCGCAACAAAAAAGCAGTTACAAGCTACATTGATGGCTGATGGACAGGATCTAGAAAGGCTAGAAGACCTTGAGCAAGGCTTATTAGAAAAGTATTCACCCCTTCAGCAAGAAAAGATTACTCGAGCCGTTAAAGATTTAAGGACGATTCAAGCAGTCAAACAAGTCATTCAAATTCAATACCGAGAAGTCTTGAAAAGGGCATTTCCTAAGGGTAATTTAGATGATCTTTCCATAGTTAAACAAGAACAGGCCTATACGGCTGTAATGTATTACGATCCCAGTTTAAAGCCGTGTCCAGTTAAGACACTAAAACAGTGGCAAGAACACCCGCCACTAGTTTTTACTAGCCAAGAACATCAATTAGGTTTAGCTTATTTGTCAGGACAGCTTAGCTTAGATCAGTTAGAAAATCGTAACTTACAACGGGTCTTAAAACATGATGGGACTAAACAAATCTTTCTTGGCGAGTGTCAAAGTGACCCAACGATCAAGACTAGTCAAATTGAAGCCGTCCAAAAACAGTTAAAAGCCCAACAAGCTAGAGACGATCAGTACAGAAAAGCCAAGATAGAACACTACCAACCGCTAAACTACAAAGCAGTTAGCCCCAGCTACTACTTAAAGACGGCCTTTAGTGACGCCATTATGGCCGCCCTATATGCTCGTGATGAAGATTATCTAAGAAAACAACAATTAAGAGGTTTGAAAGATACCGAGTGGGAAATGACCAAAAAGAAACGACAACATCAAACCCGCAATCGGCATGAAGATGGTGGTATGCACTTGTAGATAAAGGTAATAATTACACGGTTTAAGCTCAGAATTCAAAGATCGGACGCTAATCGGACGCTAATTTAAATAACGAAAGTAGCAAAAGACCTTCAATACCAACGTCTTTTTAATTTAACGGACGCTAATCGGACGCTAATTTAAATAACGAAAGTAGCAAAATACCTTCAATACCAACATCTTTTTAATTTATTAGCTGTAAACCAGTTGATTATTAGTTATTTTTGAAAGTTTTATTGCCCAGCACATAAGCTGTATTTCTAGCCTTACCAATTCTCTTTAAAGTGCCCTGTTCAATTAAATGTGCAATGTAATCTTTACTTTTACTGCTTCCATAGCCCGAGATAGTTTGAATATCTTTTCTTGTAACTGATCCTCTTTTTTCTATTAAACTAGTAATTTGTGTAATTAAATTTATTTGCGGCTGGTAGTTGAGATTGGGCAGCTCTATTTTAACGAAATCCTCTTTAGCTGTTAATTGTGGCTTCTTTTTGTAGTCACGATAGCTATCAATAATTCTTCTTAGTCCGGTTCCATAATTTTCAATGTATTTTAAACGATATAAGATTTGGGTAATACCATAGTTTCTGATTCTGGTAACCCCGCTTAAGACAGCTTCTTTATTTAAACCTCCTGGTAAAGGGCCAGGGGACATAATGGCCAAACGGTCATCATAAATTTCGATCTGGACAGGAGATTTACTAAAATAAGATCGATGAGCTAAAGCGTTTACAACGGCCTCTCTAATAGCTATAGTTGGATAGCTTTTCTGGTCCGCTCTTTGTCCTTGACCCGATATTTTAGAAGACAGTGGGTTGTTTAAATTGATAAATGATAAGCTTTCGTCGATTTGTTTAGGAATCGAGCCACTGATTTCCTTTCGATCTTTAAATTGAGTGACCGTAACTCCTTTAAAAACAGCAATTTTAACTTGATAATTATTTTGGTCACTCATTAAAAAAGCAGTATTACTAAAAGTTTGATTATTAACTGAGTAAAAGCCTAGCGCTTTGGGTTTAAAATTAATGTTTTGTTTTTTGAACAATTCTTTTAGGTAGTTAAAAGTTAAATCTTGCTGTTCAGATTGGCTCTTATCGAATTGATCTAGTTTTCTTTTGGCCAACATTTTTTGTACTCTATCTGGTGAAGCCGGCACTGATTCAGAATTATTTCTAATGTAAAAACGATCATCTAGAGCATAGGCTTGGTCTTGGTTAGCTTTAACTTCTATGTAGAAAGGATCGGCTTGTGTATGAACTTTAACTAAACCAACTGGGCTAGGATAAAAATTAGTTCCTTTGATCCAATTACTAATTGTCTCTTCAATTTCATGTCTTTGACTGGAACTAAACTCTTTGGTCAAGGTTTTACTTTT
Source organism: Oenococcus alcoholitolerans (assembly GCF_051852995.1). Classification (GTDB taxonomy): domain Bacteria; phylum Bacillota; class Bacilli; order Lactobacillales; family Lactobacillaceae; genus Oenococcus; species Oenococcus alcoholitolerans. The sequence continues at coordinate 7,247 of NZ_CP176041.1, read as the reverse complement.
ATCATTGACACCTAAATAGATATAGGCCGTTTGTTCACCATTTAAAAAAGCTGCAATCTCTTTTTTAATCTTTTCGGTAAATTGTTCTTTGTATTCCAGATATTCGTTTTCGTTTGGAAAAGGCTGATCTTTAATGTTTAATATCATAGTCTTTATTATTACATTCAGTTACTAGCAGTGGCTCTTTGACCCTTAAATAATTTTCTTTGTTAGTTATTTTGTTTTAACAGTAAGTAGCGTCTTTTCTGACTGCTGACAGAAATCCCGGTCTTGGCTTCGATCATCTTATAGGTCATACCCTTTTGGTGTAGTTGGTAGGCAAAGCTGATCTGTTCATCACTGTAAGTTTTAGGTCGGCCTTCTTTAAAGTGCTGATCATGTAATTTGGCATAGGCCTTGCCTTCTTGGGTCCGGGTCACGATCATATCGCGTTCAAACTGGGCAAAGGCAGAAAAGATGGTAAAGATCAATTGACCTGTCGGAGTATTGTCGATGATACCCATGTTAAGGATGTTTACTTTCACATCACGGTTAAACAATTCTTGGATGATCTCTAGGGCTTCTTTGGTATTACGAGCAAAGCGATCCAGTTTGGTAATGATCAAAGTATCATCTGCTTTTAAGGCTTTTAATAACTTATTAAACTCTGGTCGTTTAGTCGTTGTCCCGGTAAACTTCTCCTGGTAGATTTTTTCTGCCCCGGCATTGGTTAACAGTTCAATCTGATTTTCTAGTTTTTGATCAGTGGTACTGACCCTGGCATAGCCATATTGCATGTTTATCTCCTATTAGTTAAAGCTGTCTTATTCAATAACTCTTTTGTATTATCTTCTTATTTTGTTGTCAGTAGACAGCTCAGCCCACTTTTTAGCTACTTCAATGGCCAGTGGGCCGTAACCGTGTTGTTTAGAAAAGAGCAAAGAATCTTCAAAGGAGGTCCCTGAAGGGATCTGATCAGCTCTTTGCTTGTCAATTAATAGATTGGCTAAATAAGAAAGTTCTGTCATAACTACTCCTTTTAAAGCTTGTTTGCTTCTATATTATATAGAGCTATAAGATACAAACTAGCGGCCTTGACAGGTCTATTTATAAACCTAAGTTACAGGCTGCTAGAAACCCCTCTATTATAGGCCTGTTAAAAAGAGCCCACAACTGTTAAGTTGTGGCGTTGCCTTTCTCCTATTATTCTCTGTTACAGGGTCTAATTTGGAGAATCCTAATGGACATCTATAAATCTAGTTACATCACAAAATTAAAAACGACCACTAGCGTATACCCTAGTGGCCTTTTTTGATCCATTATCAATGGCTTTTTAAATTAGGGCCTAGTACTTTTGGAATGGAAATACTTTCCAACACCAAAAATTCTAGACCCGATAAAATTAGTGATTTCCTGATAATTGAATGGTATATTGGTGGTGTTAATATGAGGAATCATGGTCAATATCTGATTATGATCAATAGGGATCATACCAACGTAGAAGTTGTGTAAATCAATAACGGTCAAAGAATTAGGAACACGCAGTTTAAGCGCCTCTTGGGCTAAAGCTTTCATATTATAGGCATTATTATCAGATATTAAAGTAATATCATTGCCTTCACAAAGGTAGAAATCTGCTGAAGCAACATTACCAAGTAGCTGAAAAGTTGACTGATTCATGATATCTCCCGGACTATTTACAAAAAAGTGCTTTATTTTGCAGAATTAGGCATGTCACTTTGTTCTACAAGTATACAATTAAAAGGTTGAGTGTTATATCTTTTATTAATTGTATAGTTTCCATCACTTATACCTCCCCATCACAATGTCCTTAACTTCCTGCAAGTAATCGTCAGTATATTCAGGAACAAGCAGCTGACCATCGATTGCATCCAGCATCACTTTTTCTTTATCTTTTAGTTTCTTGTAAACTATCCTGTCGATAAAGCCCATATGTGCAACATCGCCCTTGGTCATCAAATAGTAGTACCTTGTGTATTGATTTGCTGGTAGTCCCAGACGGTTAATCCGATCTCGGGACTGCAACATGAAGGTCAAATTAAAGTTGTATTCGAAGTAAACCGCGTCGTGTACAGTTTGATGCAACGAAATGGATTCCCCTAAAGTGTTAGGATTCGATACCAGTACTTGTGCATCACCGGTCCGGAGATTATTAATCATTCCTTCTCGATCCTGTTTTGGTGTCGCTCCATAAACCAAGGTAGTTTTAATGCCCATGCCATTAAGAGTATCAGTAATCTTTTGCATGGTACCGACAAACATCCCCCACACTAGAACCTTTTTGCCTTGACTGACCAGCTTATCAATCAGATCAATGCCCATTTCAAATTTAGGCGCCTCTATCTTAGTTAAATCATATTTCTTATAAGCTTCTCCGCTACTGGAATTCTCTTTTTCAACCGCGGCCGTCTGTTTATCCCACACTCCAGAATCAGCATCTACCAGTCCTAGTTCTTTATAGTTGATGTTAGTGCTCAGCAACTCCGGGTTTGTCGAAGCCTGAAGTAACCTGATAAAGGTCGCCAATGTTCCGTTTTCATTTTCATAAATTGCCTGTGCCAGCAGCTCCTGATTTTTTGATGGAGCTACTTCTTTAAAAATATCTGGATCCGGTTTAGGAACCTGAAGATCCTGCTTGTTGGTCCGCCAGAAAAATGGTGATAACTTCTTATTAACATCTTCTGGATCAATATTATTAAGAGTAGTCAGATCCCAGGCAAAGAATGAAGAGTATTCATCAGGATACATTAAATGCAAGAAATTATAAATATCTCTAAAACCATTTGGAATCGGTGTTCCAGTTAACACATATCGATAATGTGGTGCCCTACTGAGACTGAGAGCAGCTTTAGCTCGCTGGCCACCGACGCCTTTAACCCGGTGAACCTCATCAAAGACCAGCATCGTTTTCGAGTCCAACAAGTCATTGATGATATTTAATTTGCTCTGCAAGGCTTCGTAGTTGATCGTGATCACATCTGCCTTAATCCAATCATGCTTAATGGCTCCGACATTATTGTTGTACTTTTTGTCCCGCATATTGAGATAATGAAGTTCTCGCTCTGGCCCAAAGACCTCTTGAAATTCTGTCCGCCACGCAGCAAAAGCATTCAATGGAGAAACGACTAACAGCTTATCAACTTCATTAACTCTAGGACTAGATAAGTAAGCAAAAGTGCCATACATCATAGCAGTTTTGCCAGCACCTGGCACCGAAAAGTTAGCAGCTCGCTTCATGATAGTCATGAAGAAGCTGGCCTTTTCTTGTTCAGGCTTTAATGGCCGGGTAATTTCTTGACTGACAATCGCCCTAAAATTGTCAAACTCTTGCTGCCAACGAGGATCGCCATCTTTAATTGTTAACCCCGCTTGGCTTTGCTCTTTAATGTAGTATTGACGTTGCTGCACAAACTGATTGAATTTGCTACTTGTTTTGACTTCTGGTAATCCTTTTCGTTTTAGTCGCCGATTAAGCTTTTTAACTAATTCCAGCAGCTGAATATAAGTCAAATCTTCCTTAAAAGTACGTTGCTCAGGATCCTTAAAATATGGAGCGAAAATAGCTAATCCGCGTTGGGCAACCTTGGTTTCCAGTGTATGGTGATCATCATCTACCAGCTGAAACAAGCCGTCATCATTCTTGATAATGATTGGATTATCTGATTTCATCCCCATACTTGCTGAACAACTCCTTACTCAATTGGTTTAGGTCACGCATATATTTCTGCAGTTCCTTTAGTTGATCTCCACTAACCTCGTTGTAACGAAGACTCCCAATCAGGCCACCATCTTCATTTAAGTCGTGGTAGTACTTCACATTCTGCTTTATATTGCGGATGAACTTATCTACAGACTCACTATTACGGGCATTTCGCATATAGGTGTCAAAGGTATCACCAAGCTCTTCAACGGTTTCGTTTTCATCCGTCAAACTCTGCATCAGATCAGAGGTAGTGTGAATTTCCTCGTCCTGAAGTGATTCTGAAAGATCATCAACCATGTCAGCTACATCATCATTGAAATCTTCATTGTCAACACTATTAACGATATTTTTACCGTATTCACGAATATGAGTCCTGGCTGTATTACCACTAACGCCAACATGAATTTGATAAAGAATCACGCCAAAATATGAATTCATCGTTTCATTCTTGCGAATTTGAGATTCAGGATCGTCGCCAAAATTCTTAGATAACGATTTACCCATTTCATAGAAAAGTGACCACACTTTACTTTCCTTGATAATGTTGAAATTATTCTCTGAAGCACCAATAAATTCCAGAAACTTCTTCATATAGACCGCACCATCATAATATTTTTTAACTTCTGTTGGTTGCATATGAGAATCAGCTGCGTAATCGGCCTGAGTCATAATTGGGTCATCACCGCTAGTGGTTTGGTAAATATCCACAGCCAGATCAACTGGATCATAATCTTGGCGCTCTTCAACACCCATCTGAATGGCTAACTCTAGCTTTTTGATCTTAGCACGCTCAGTAGTGTTACCATATGAAAACGGCAAAACAACAGCTTCAAAATATACTGTCCTGCCAGTAGATTGACGAATATTACGTAATGCCGTATAGCGACGATTGCCATCTACAATCCGTCCGTCATCCAGTACGTACCCATAAACTTGCTGACCAGACTCTTGTATCGATTTTTCTGTCCGCTTCAAGGCTGATGAATTGTTTTGTTCGATTAATTTAGCAACAAAATTGTTATATTGTGGATCTTCTTGATCATTGGCTGGATGCAATTCATCCTGATACTGTGAAATACCGGTTGCAATCCGACCATTTTTGTCATTGTAATAGACATATTCTAGTGGAATCTTGTAAACATCCAACGTTTCAGAGCTAACCCCATCAACCTTAATCGGTAACTTGGGCTTGGCACCAGTTTTCTCTAACTTTCCTTCTTTAGCTAATTGGATTAGCGACAACATTTTAGTTCAACTCCCCATTCTCCAATTTATTGATCAAATCATGCACTTCTTGCTCACTAGTAGCCATCTGATAGTAAACTCCAGATTCCTTTAAATGATCAAAGTACTTTTGTTGAATAATCCGGATTTCTTCATCACCTAAACGCATGTTTTCAGCTTTAGTTTCAATCACCAAATAGATCGGCTTACTACCATGCTCAATCTTAAAAATAAAGTCCGGTGTCGTCGTCCCGTTATCGAAACGTGGAATTTTGATTGCTTTCTTTGGTAGCTTGCCAAAGATACTGATCTTAGGTCCATATGAGCGCTGCAAAATTTTCAATTCTGGATCCGCACTGTCATAACGCAGTGGTGGTCGATCATATAAGTATTTTTCATCAGAAGTCGAATTTGACTGATATACGCCCAGAGCACTAGCAGGAATCGAATCTACAAATTCATGTTTCTTGGCATTATAAATCGAGGTAGAGGCTGAAAACTTCAAAGGTTCATAACTATAAGAAGTTTTGATTCGTTCGTTAAATTGATTGTTAAATGTTCGTATTAAGTTCCCCAGTGTCTTTTCATTGATATAGTTGGTATTGTTCCTTAACCTCTTAATTGCTTTAATCATTAGGTTGTTCAACAAGTTAACTGACAAGTCCGTTTGCTTAGCCAAAATTTTGAGAAACTTACCATATTTCATAGTTAAATATTCAGTACTATAGTCCGCTTGCGTCTCTTTGACAATAGCATTACCGCTAGTAGTATCAACCTCTTGATGAACCCTTTGCGGACGTTGCAAAACAAAAATCTTATTATCGCTATCGTTAAATACGTTCCAAGCCACCGTTTCAGCATCCTTGTTCACTGACGGATCAAACCTAATCATTTGACGTTTAGCTAACTGCAACCACAAATTCTTCAGTTGCTGCCAGTTCTGCTTGCGCAGCTTAACCACAGTATTATCCTTAGAATTCTTGTCACGAACTTTACCCTGAGCAACTCTCGTCTGTTGTTCAAGTTCAGGATAAAGTTGACATAAGGCATCATAGCCAGACATGGTTTGACCATCAAGTTTAACTTCGTCCTTAAACTTATTAGAACGGGTAATCACATTATGATCATCCAAATCATCAAGCAACTGATCCTTATCAAATTTAGGGTCAGTTTTTTGTTTGGCTTCCACAATCAACTTAATCATGTCATTAGTAAGCTCTTCTTGGTTTAGCTTAATTGGTGAATCATCATTAATTTCACCCACTAACTTTTGAGCAAAATCTCGCTCATCATAACCAATTAAGAACGACAATCGACTCTGCCACTCATCCTGACTCAGGCGGTGACCTGTTTCATCAACTGGCAACCGCAAACCACGACCAACTTCTTGAATTTTGCTAATTTCAGATCCAGAAGTTCGTAGCTTAGCGATAGTAAAGACATTCGGATTGTCCCAACCTTCACGCAGCGTCCATTTAGAAAACAGAAAACGGCGGGTTAACCAGTTACCATCTTTATCCTTAAAGCTGAGCAGTTTTTCCTTATTACTTAGGATATCTTCAACTTCAGCCTGAATGTCGGCATCAGAACTGCCTCGATCTTCACTGAAGTAACCGGCATAAACATCCTGATGTTCTGACTGCAAACTCTTCAAGGTAGCCTGTAAGAAGGAGCGGTACTCTTTTTCCCGATCATCAATCGCCAATTCAAAACGATCAATTAATTTTTTGAGTTTCTTGGTTAAAATATCCTCAAAGTGCTGAGCAAGCCAACCCTTACCACTGTTTTCGCCACGGAAGCTGGAAATACTATCAATAAAGAATAAGGATAGAGTCTTAATCTTTGGAGCATTCTCCCCTGAATTTAAACGTAGGAAGTTTTCTTCCTCAGCCTTAAAGTGGCAATCTAATGCCTGTGAGATAATTTCATCCTGATAGTTTTCCGCAAAGGTACCAGGGATCAATTTCATATCTTTGGATAAAGCCAAACCATTAGAAAGTTCCCGGTCAGTCCCACCAGCGTAAGTAATATTGCCTTCAAAGCCAGCATCCACATCAGCCAGATTTTCACCTACGTTTAATGGATAGTCTTTGCCACCCTTGGTCAAAACTAATTCTTTAGCTTTGACTTGCTTAACTTTATACCAGTTATTTGCCTGTTCTTCTGGCATATCAGGATAATCAATATCGATACCCTTAACCAGGCCTTGGTTAAAACTGTCCACGGCGTCCAAGTTAAATTGAGGTTCACCACGATAGTAATCAACCTTAGTGACTTTGTTCTTACCCCGACCAGTAGTCGTTTCTGGAAAAGTAGCACC
>NZ_CP176040.1:0-32644 GCF_051852995.1 Oenococcus alcoholitolerans | reverse complement strand
CCCTCTTTTTTCAATACCTATATCCTATCTATCTTGGATGTAAGCTAGTTCCTGAGACAACTTTTAAGAGAGGGTATAATAAGTCAATCTTCTCTTAAAAGAAAGCCTCATTAAAAAAATTCCACAAGAACTCCTTGACGAATCGATGATGCTGGTTAAAAGAGCAATTGGTGGTGCTGTCCAAGATATATCAAAAAAGGTAGCATTAAACTCTAAAATAACTGAAGAAATTAACGTCTATTTAAACCGGAAGCATTCTGAAGAATGATATTTAAGCTCTAAAATAAGGAACTATAATCTTCAAATAATTCCTACAAGAGCAAGCATAAAATCGTTGCTTACTCTTATAGTGTTTCATCAACATAATCATTTTTGAAATTCCGTGCTGCTTTCTTATAAATATTAGTTGCTTTCCAAAATGCATGCCTTTATCTACTTGTTGCCCATAAATTAGTATGTTTTAACAAACATAATCGTCCAAATCCATTTACATGGACTAAATTTATGTATTTTTTCTGAAATTTTCATTTCCCTTTTTTATTAGTTTTGAAATTTAATAAAGGGTCTGTATCTTAACAGCTTGGCCAACTTTTATCATCAAAGTACTAGAAACATTGATCTTATCTATTTCGATTCTATTATATTCTGGTTATATTAAATTATGAAGCCTAAGCGCCAAGCGGTCGCATATAATAAACGAGTGTGTAACTTAAAAGCGGGGGAAGGACTGTTTTTATGTTGGAGCTGTCGTTTGAAAAAGAAGTTGTTAAAACCTTAACGACTGGAAGCAATCAATGGGTGGAACGCAAAGACCTGTATGGTGCGACACCGGAACAATTATGGGCTAATTTCCGTGATAAATTAAATAACAATAACTATGCTAAATTGCAGGGACACCCCTTAACGGATACTGAATTTAATCAAGTTAAACGGGCAATTGAAGTCCGAACACCTTACCAAGCAGCTAAATTACTAGCCGCCGAAAATGGCATTGGCAAAGTTGAAGTTGAACGTGACGATGCTAAGCTGGGCACGGTTACATTAGAGTTGTTTTGGAAAGCCGACGTCGCTGGTGGTAAGTCCAGTTATGAAGTGGTCCGCCAAGCAGTGCGACCTAAGTTAGCTGGTAGTCAAGATGTCGAGCCTGATCGCCGCTTTGACATAACCCTATTAATTAATGGGTTACCCTTAATTCAATTGGAACTAAAAAAAGCCACGGTCGAACTTAACCAGGCGTTTAATCAAATTGAAAAATACGCACAGGAAGGTAAATATACGGGGATTTACTCACTGCTGCAAATGTTTGTGATTATGACGCCGGATAGTACGGCGTATTTTGCAAATGCCGAACCGGATCACTTCAATAAAGCTTTTTTGTTTAATTGGCGAACGCGGGATAATAACTCCGTGGAAAACGGCTTAGCCTTCACACGCCAGGTTCTTAATATTCCCATGGCCCACAAAATGGTCAGTGAATATACGGTCATCGACCAAGAGCGGCAAAGCTTAATTCTCTTACGGCCTTACCAGATTTATGCCATTGAAGCCGTGATGCGCCGAATTCACGATCATCAAGATGGCTTTGTTTGGCATACCACGGGTTCTGGCAAAACGCTTACCTCATATAAAACCGCTAAATTAGCTGCGCAAGATCCCGGTGTCGATAAGGTCATCTTCTTAGTTGACCGGCGGGATTTAGATGAACAGACAACTAGCAACTTTAGCGCCTATGCCGCCAATGACGATATCGCCATTAACGAAGCACAAAATACCGGAGATTTAATGCGTAAGTTACAACAAAATGATGGTAAGGTCTTGGTCACCTCGATTCAAAAACTCCATCGGGCGGTCAAAAAAACGCAAGCCCAACTATTAACCGGCAAGCAATCCCGTTTTAGTAAGACCTTAAAGCAACGGGTGATCTTCTTTGTTGATGAGGCCCACCGGTCGCAGTTTGGTAAGATGCAAAAAGAAATTCGCACAGCGTTTGTCAATAGTAACTGGTACGGTTACACCGGTACTCCCATCTTTAACGAAAACAAAAAACAGCTCAAGGGTGATCTAGCGGTTACGACCGAGGAGCTATTTGGCAAAGTCTGTCATGTTTATAACTTACGAGACGCCTTAGAAGATCAAGCCGTGTTGCCGTTTAACGTGGAACACGTGACAACGATTGGTAAAGACGCTTTAATAACCCGGGCCCTAAAAAAAGAAACCCAGCGCGTCAAAGCGCGTCGTGATCAACAAGGCCGCCTGTTGAGTACGGCTGATGAAGCAAAAATTCAAGCCAAGATTCAAGCGATGTCAGTCAAGGACTTGGAAGAAACATATTTAACTCCGGCTGACTTTGAGACCGATGAACATATCAATCAAGTTGTTCAATATATTTTACAAAAAGGCCCGCGTAAAACCAGCTTAGGTCATGGCAACTACAATGCGATTTTGACCACCAGCTCGATTGAAATGGCACAACGCTATTATCAAGCCTTTAAGGTCGCGAAAAAGACTACTCACAATCAACTGGATCCTGATTGGCCCCGCATTGCCATTACTTATTCATTAAGTGAAAACGAAGATCAGAGTGCGCAAAAACATGACCAAATGGCCACCATTTTAAAAGATTATAATCAGCAGTATCACACTAATTTTGGCTTAGCCGATTTGAATCTCTATAACGAAGATGTCGCAAAACGATCCGCCCGGCGGGAGGCGGTCTTTGCTCATTTGAAAGCCGATCAGGAAATTAATTTAGTGATTGTCGTCCGCCGTTTATTAACGGGTTTTGATGCCCCTCGGCTAAACACGCTCTTTGTTGACCGCACCTTAGCCTATCAAGAACTTATTCAAGCCTACTCACGCACCAACCGGCTCCAAAACCGGGAATTAAAACAAGAGGGTCAAATTGTGACCTTTCGACTGCCGGCAACTATGGAAGCTAATGAACGTGAGGCTTACAAGCTATATAGTGGTGAGGGCTCCTTTGATGTCATCATTCGTCCCACTTATCAGCAGGCCGTCTTAAAATTTCAAAAGGCTGTGGTGGATTTAAAAACCATTGCCCCGACGCCAACGGCGGCCGATGACCTGAAAGGAACCACGGCCAAGGTGCAATTTGTGAAAGCCTTTCGTCAAGTCAACCAGCAATTAAACTCGCTATCGATGTATAACGATTTTACTTGGAAAAATAGTGACAAGACTTTTGGTCTTGTTCAACCAGAAGTAGAATCCTATACGGGTAAATACCTGCGAATTAAAGCAGCGGTCACCGACCAAGAACCTGAAAAAGTCCCCGAAGAATTAGCGGCTTTAGATTTTTCTTTAGCCGTTGGCTCAGTCGTCTTGGTGGACTATGATTATTTGACGCAATTAATTCAAGACTGGATTGATGAGCAGCAACGGTACACGACACCTGATCAAGCCCAAGCGCATATGACAGATTACTTGCAAAACAGTGCCAAAGTCCAGGCTAGTTTAAATAAATTAGCGGAAACACAACCGCAACAGGCCCAGTTAATTCGCGAAGCTATGCCTTATATTGAGCAACAAATGCAACATTCTCAGCAACAGAGTGATCAAAATCAAGCGCCAGTAGCGTTGAACGCTCGGGAGTTGGTGGCTGATTACGCACAAAAACAATTGGTTAAAAAAACGACGACCTTTGCCCACACCTGGGGCTTAGATCAAGCAGCCCTATTGCGAGTGGCGCGTGAACACACCGTGGGGACTGATAAATGGCATCATGAACAAGAATTAACGCAGTCAGCGAATTTAGCAGCGGCCTTACAAGCTCAAACTGCCGCTGGACCGAAGATTCCAGCTGTTTTGCCACTATACCGGATTAAGTCCCAGGCCGCTTGGCGGCAGTTTATTGAACACGATTTAGCAATCTATTTACAAAAATAAGTGAGGTTAAACAATGTCAGAAAAAAACACCCAAGCTAGTCAGCTTGAAAGCGCCCTATGGAATGCGGCCGATGTCTTGCGCGGAAAAATGGACGCTTCCGAATACAAAAATTATTTATTAGGATTAATTTTTTATCGGTTTCTATCCGAGAAAACCTTAACGACCTTTAGTGAATGGGCGGGTGAAACCGAAAATGTCACCCAAAAATATGCTCAATATATGGATCCTCAATTTAAGTTGGAAGGTGTGCCGATGCAGCCCAGTTTAGTTGAGTATTTGCAAAACACACTCGGCTATTTAATTCAACCCCAGGCCTTGTATACCACCCTGATTGGCAAAATTCAAGCCCATACTTTTGCGTTAGATGATTTATCCCAAGCACTTCATGATCTGGAACAGTCGACGCAAAATCTGTCGTCAGCACAAGACTTTTCGGGCTTGTTTGCCGATGTGGATCTGAGTAGTAATAAACTAGGCAGTTCTTTACAGCAACGGAACCAAACCATTAGTGATACTATGTTGGCTTTAAATGCAATTGATCTCGTTCATCATCAAGGCGACGTCCTAGGTGACGCCTATGAATACTTAATTGCGCAATTTGCCAGTGATTCTGGTAAGAAAGCGGGAGAATTTTATACCCCGCGGCAGGTGTCCGACATTATTGCCCAGATTGTGACTTATCAACGTAATGCGGGTGACAAACAAGTGCGGACTATCTACGATCCAGCGGTAGGTTCTGGTTCGCTATTGTTAAATGTCGGGCAGCACGTACAAAATCCCAGTTTAGTGAGTTATCACGGTCAAGAATTAAACACCACAACCTATAACCTGGCCCGAATGAACTTAATGTTACATGGCGTCTCGTATGACGATATGCACTTACGCAATGGCGACACGTTAAGTAAAGATTGGCCGGTTGACGAACCTTACTTATTTGATGCGGTCGTCATGAACCCACCCTACTCGGCACACTGGGATAACAGCGACAAACGTTTGTCTGATCCCCGCTTCCGCGACTATGGCGTCTTACCACCTAAATCTAAAGCCGACTTTGCCTTTCTGCTGCACGGCTTTTATCATTTACAAGAACACGGGACTATGGGCATTGTCTTACCCCATGGCGTGTTATTTCGGGGGGCTAAGGAAGGCAAAATTCGCCAAAAGCTTCTAATGGATAACCGGATTGATGCCATTATTGGACTACCCGCCAATATCTTTCATTCCACTGGTATTCCGACCTTGATCATGATTTTAAAGAAACACAAAACCACTGATGACGTCTTGTTTATTGATGCGTCCCGGGAATTTGAAAAGGACAAGAATCAAAATAAGCTAACGGCAGCCAATATTCAAAAAATTGTGACCACTTATCAAAACCGGCAAGATGTCGATAAATATGCCCATGTTGCTTCGATGGCGGAAATCAGGGAGAATGACTACAACTTAAATATTCCGCGTTATGTCGATACGTTTGAACCGGAACCCGAGATCGATCTGGATCAAGTTAAAACTGATCTAAAGCAACTGGATGAGGAAATCAGTCAGAATGAACAAGCCTTTAATGAATTAGCTAGCCAGTTAGTGGCCACTCACGTTAATGACCAGTCAAAACCGGAGGACCACTAATGAATGCTAAACAAGCTAAATATCCGCAATTAAGATTCAAAGATTTCACTGACCCTTGGGAACAGCGTAAGGTAGGTGAGTTGTACAAAGTTACAAGAGGCCAAGTCCTTGCGACAAGCAAGACAACTCCTGAGAAAGTTGGAAAGAATCAGTATCCCGTATATTCCTCGCAGACAAAAAATGATGGATTGATGGGATATTACTCGGACTATCTTTTTGATACCGCAATAACTTGGACTACAGATGGTGCTAACGCAGGAACCGTTAACTTTAGACCCGGGAAATTTTATAGTACAAACGTTAATGGCGTTCTTCTATCCGCTGATGGTCTGGCTAATAAAGCAATGGCCGAGAATCTCAACAGATCTGCATGGAAATGGGTTTCACACGTTGGAAATCCCAAGTTGATGAATAATGTTATGAGTGAAATATCGGTCATGATCCCCGTAAATTTGTCTGAACAAGAGAAAATTTCTAAGTTCTTGATGATGATTGACAACACTATCACTCTTCATCAGCGTAAGTTAGCTAAGCTTAAGGAACTTAAACAGGGCTATTTGCAAAAAATGTTCCCAAAGAATGGTAGCAAGTTCCCGCAATTAAGATTTGCAGGGTTTGCTGACGCTTGGAAAGAGCGTAAGTTAGAATCATTTACTTTACTAATAACTAAACAAACAGGATTTGATTATTCTGCAACAATAAAACCCGCTCTTGTAAATAAATCAGAAGGCAATGTATATCCATTTATTCAAAATAAAAATTTTTCTGGTTTTAAAATTAATATGAATACAGATTTCTATATACCCATAGAAGTGGCAAATAAATTTCCTAGAATAACATTAGATCAACCTTCTTTGTTAGTGACAATCTCAGGGAATATTGGAAACGTCGGGTTATATAATAGTGATGAAAAAGCATTTGTTGGAGGAGCTGTAGGAATATGTAAATTAAATAATCTAATTGAAGGAGAATTTATACTATATGAACTAGAGTCCGATTTTGGGCAGAGACAATTTAAAAGATCTACAAAATCATCTTCACATGCAAATATTACTGTTGAAATGATAAAAAATATTGATATTTTAATACCAAAAAATGAATTAGAACAAAAAAAAATTGGCTCATTTTTCAAACAACTAGATGACACTATCGCTCTTCATCAGCGTAAGCTTGAAAAACTCCAAGAACTCAAAAAAGGGTATCTACAAAAGATGTTTTGCTGATTACAAAACACACTATACGTCTCGTAACCTTGAAAATGCGAGTAAAGGTATATATTAAACGTGATTAAATTAAACGATATATTATCAATTGAAGATCTATCTGATTTCCGTATTCGTTTTGTTTTATCTTGGGGACAAGATACTGAACAAAATCCGCTAGAGAGATATAGGAATAACCCTGATGATCCTATTAGACATTATCTTTGGCGAGGGAATAAATCGACAGGTTTCAAGGTTGGTACGAAGGTCATTGGTCTGATTCGCCTGTCTGGCGATAACTGGTTGTTAACTCACGTTTTAGAAATAACTCAGGTCAAAGAAGTGTCTGAAAGTATGGCATTACCAAGTATTGATGATCAGCTTCATTACTGGTACGATGCTCGTCCCTTAGAAGCTTTCGAAAAGTACTTTGGTCGTGTAATTGTAAACTTTCACAACACGTCGCAAAATTTAATTAGACTTCCAGAAACCATTATCGATCAAATGGAAGTGGTTGAAATTTTAAGTAATCGCTTTTCTGAACGTGATTTTCCAGGATATGCTAACGTGACAGTGAGTTGGTCGCAACTGCATCAAATTATTTCACGTAACAATCGTGAATGGCGCACAGCTTTACAGAATCAAAAAGGCATCTACTTAATAACTGATACTAAATCAGGTAAGCAATATGTCGGATCTGCTTATGGAGCTAACATGATCTGGGGGCGTTGGCAGGACTATGTTTTGACCGGTCATGGTGGTAATGAAGAATTTAAGAAATTATCCTTTGAGTATATTAAGCAGTACTTCCAATATTCAATTCTGGAAATTGCGGATGGCAAATCATCAGATAAATATATTTTTGAAAGAGAAAACTGGTGGAAACAAGCCTTGTTAAGTCGTAAATTCGGATACAATCTCAATTAACAAAACATGTTCGTATAGGGTCCATATTTAACAAATTGCTCTTCAAAAATCTTGTTAAAATAACCTCCAATATCCTGCATTATATATTGGAGGTTATTTTAATTTATTTCTTTCTAAGTACCCCTGAATCATAGCTACTGATTCAAGATTTCATGGGAGCCAGTCGCAACCAACAACAAAACTAATTCGTTATGATCTAGCTGATAGATAACAATCCAGCTATCATAATTTTTACCGTAGTTTTTATATCTGGCAGGTTGAAATTCACGATACCCTTGCCAATTACCCTTTAGTGCATGATCTTTAATCCGTTTCAAAACAAGTACATCTTGTTCAACAACTGCTTTTAAACAAGGTTTTAAGATCGTTATCGGAAAGTGTTTTTTTGCTAATCTTTTTAATTCACGTTCAAAGGTTCTAGTCTGTTTAATTTGCATCTAATTTATCGATCCAATTATTAAAGTCAGTCAATGAACCGATATTTTTGACCTGACCAGTCTCAGCTTCCTTTTTAGCTATTAAAGCCTCTGGTGAATCTAAAAAGCTGACTAAACGAACTTCATTATTGGCCGCCTTAACTAACGATAAACGGAGATACTCAGAAACGGTTAGACCCTGTTTTGCTAGATTAGCTTTAGCCCGTTCACTGATGCCAGGTGTGACACGAGTTGAAATCGTCTTGTTTTTAATAATAGTATTACTCATTGCATTCTCCTTTCTATGTTTACCATCGTACTACATAAATCATAATAACATGTTGGTTTCTATAAAACATGAGAGTCCATAACTTAACAGATGAACACCAACGTAATGAAATTACAGCTTCACCCTTACGAGCTAGCTTAGATGATTTAAAGGGATTGCCAGAAGCATTAGTGATTACATCACGAGCTGACGTATTACGAGATGAAGGCGAAGCGTATGCAAATAAGCTACGTGAAGGTGGTTTTCCAGTAACACAAGCCCGGTTCCAAGGTGTGATACATGATTTTGTCATGCTAAATGTTTTTTCTGAAACTAATGCCAAGAAGGATGCCATGCTTTTGGCAACCAGTTGGTTAAAAGATTAATAATACAAAAAGCGCAAAATATTTTAAAAAATATTTTGCGCTTTTTGTATGTCCTAATATACGGATTGACTCATCAAACTGTTTATAGAATTAAAAACTAAATATTTACAATTGTTCTTCCTAAGTGTTTTCCTTCTTTTAACTGATTTAATGTTTTAGAAAGCTCTTCTAATGTAATTTCGTTTACTAATGTCGTATCTGTAATTTTCCATTTTTTTGAAAGGTTTTCCCAAATGAAAAGTCTTTTTTCATTAGAAATGTTAACTGAGTCAATTCCTAAAAGATTAATACCTCGTAAAATAAATGGCAGTACTGTGGTTGCCATTTTAATTCCTCCAGCATTACCACAAAGGGAAATAGATCCTTGATAAAAAACGTAAGGAATCAAGTTTGCCAATAATTCTCCTCCAACAGTATCTAAAATATAGTGGAACTGTTGTTTGTTTAATGGTTTATTTTCGAATTCAAAATCACTCAATAAAATAGTATCGGTGGCACCTAATGTTTTTGTAACTTCAATTTGGTTTTCTTTTCGTACAAGAGCAATGATGTTTTTATATCCTACTTTTGATAAAATTTGCAAAGCTATACTACCAACACCACCAGCCGCACCAGTCACTAAAATCTTTTGATCTGAGTCAGCTCTCATACCATTTTTCTCTAGCGCATCAATTGATAGTGCTGCTGTTAATCCAGCAGTTCCCAAGATCATTGCTTCTTTCATACTTAGATTTTCAGGTATCGGAATTATCCATTCTGCGGGAATTTTAGCATATTCAGAAAATCCTCCAGTATGACTCATTCCCATCTTATAACCCGTCACAAGAACTTCTTGTCCTGTTTTAAAATTAGGATTAGAAGATTCTACAACTTCTCCGCTTAAATCAATACCAGGTATCATAGGATAATCTCGAATGACACCACCATTTTTTTGGACCGCTAGCATGTCTTTATAATTTACAGAAGAGTAATGAATCTTAATTAATACTTCTCCATTGGATAGATCATCAACTGTAAGATTGTTTTCAATATTATAGTCAATTTCTCCGTCTTTATCGCTAACAATTAATGCTTTAAAATCTTTCATAAATTTCCCTTTCTAAACAAAATAGTTTTGTTGCAGAATATGATTACTGACTTACTAACCCAAAACATTTTATCTATATACGAGTTTAACGTACCTATCAACAATAAAATCACTAGTATACTCTGAAAATCGTATTACTCAAAACAGTAATGGCTAGTCATTTTATTAAATGGCCATCGAATCACAAAATAATGGAATTACACCTTAAAAAAGTTCAATGTACAAGCAATTATTTGCAAGAATCATAATCGAATGAAATGAGAGCAATGCGCATTTAAACTCTTGACACCCGTAAAGAGCAGTTGCCAATGTTTTCATCCTTGGTTTTTCTTTTGTATCAGAAGGCTCACGCCAACAATTAAGTAATCACATTATGCAGGATCCAATGGCTATAAGATAAGCGCGCACTCATTGTAATTAACATGGATGATTGACTTCGAAAATTTGAATTTCCGTTTCTCAATACAGGAGTGTTTTACCATGGTTAAAGGTTAAAATTGGTGCTGGAAAATCAGGTCTCGTCGCAACTTGATGCACGCTTTACCGTGAGTTCATCTCCCAACGTTCTTTTAAGTCTTCTCGTGATAAAAGTTTTGGCAACTGATCTTTCTCAACTAACACTTGTTTTGTGAGTCGTGCCGTTAGTTCTTCCTTAGCCGCATTGGGATGCCAATCATTTAAAATATCATATGCGTTATTACCTAAATCTAATTCCATGAATAGTCCTCCTCTTATGGCGTTATTACCCAAAATCAATTTGATCTAACATTGTTTCACGACTTGCTTGATCTAAACCAAGATAAGTCAGCGTCATAGCCTCACTAGAATGATTTAATAAATGCATGACTAGACCAATGTTGTAATTTGATTGCGTATAAACACGATAGGCGCCTGTTTTACGCATGGTATGTGTGCCCAGATAGTTGATGCCTAAGAGATCACCAACGCGTGCCATCACCTTGTAAAACTGCTTCTCAGTGATATGACGGTCTGGATGGGCCGTTGAGGGAAATAACCAGTCTGAATTGATATTCTGTTGGACTATCCAATCATGATATTGCAACAAGTCGTGCTGAACAGGCTTTAAATATAATGTATTTGCTTTACCAGTCTTTTTATCATGAATAAAGGCCGTGTGTTTAACAGAGCCGTCTGGATTATAGACATCGGATTTCTTTAACGTCATCACATCACTCACCCGCAGCAAGGTGGCCTTGCCGACTTGAAAGATAGTGTAGTTACGGCGACCCGCCCGAAAACTATCTAATAAGGTGTCTTGTACCATTTTTAAGACGTTAGAGTCTTTTATTGGCAGTACGATTTGTTGAACCATAGATTAACCTTTCCAGCTTATTTTTTAGGACTATTATATCATTTAATAAAAAAACAGCCCCTATTATCTACATGCTAGGTAATAGGGGCTGTTTTGATCAGGTTTTAGAGGGGCGATATCTAATAGACCCTCGGAATTAAGAATTTAGCAGTGTAATATTTCTATCATTGATTAAAATTCCTTGATCATCTTTTAAGCGTGTTATTTGTTGCTGAGTATTGATTTCCCAATTTATGAGTTTTTGCTCTAAGGTCGGGTCATTTTTTAATTGTTTATCATAGTGTGGATAAACTCGCACAGCTGTTACATTAAGTGCTGAACAATCGGTCATATGATAAAAATTATCTTCAGGGTAAAGTTTATCAAACAAATTAAGATCGGGCCCTAAAACCATAGCACCAGCACTAATACCTTACACAGGAATGTTAGCGGTAATTAAAAGCCGAATCTTATTTATTAGATTTGCCTTTTTAAGATCATGTAGCAATAAAAATTCATAACCGCCGTTAAAGATAATTGCTTTAGCTTGTTCTAAAACCGCTGGGTTATCTTTAAGGACATCAAATAATTTAACATTCAAGCCTAGATTTTTAATTTCATGTTGTAGTTCTATTATACGTGGACTTTTCTTACGTTCTTTTGTGGAGTTAACAATAAGTACAGCATAGTCAACACTATTAGAATTAAAAAGAAAAGAAAAAGCACTGATAATACGCTGATTACTAAATGCCCTTGAGGATAATAAAATTTTCGTCAAACACAAATCACTCCTTTTTTGCATGAAAGTGTAAAGGGGCTATTTCTCAGAAATGGCCCCTCAAAAATCTTATTAAAATAACCTCCAATATCCTGCATTTAGATATTGGAGGTTATTTTGCTGCTTTTATAAATAAATAACATCTGTTTTTTAGAAAAATCGTTGCACATTTGTTCTATTGGTCAGTCCTAGCTCACAAAAGGTTTCAATTTTAATTCGTTCGGAATAGGTTATACTAGACAAAAGATCAGCTCCTAAAAGATGGGTTTGTGGTAAACACCATTTTAAAGGAAGCTGATCTTTTTTGTCCGAACAGCGTTCGGATTAAATTTGCAATCTACCAAAATAATTAATTTACTAACATTAGTGCCACCGCGACGAGCTACAATTTTGACATTTTTTCACAGTACTTACACGCCAAGATAGTCGCACAACGAAAATGACGACCGTCTGTTTGCGACATCATTTGGCCTCCGTATTCCACTCCAAACGCCGGTCAAACAAAAAAAGAGTGGCCGGTCATTCCTGGTCACTCCGTTAGTGCTGACATATTCAGTTAAGCTGAATAGCTGGACTTTGATTTAATTCAACCACACATTAATACAAATATTGTAAGTCACTAGCCGGCGTTGGGTAAGCCAATACCAACCGTTGTAAATCTGGTAAAGTCACGTGTTTTTCAATTAACAACGTGAAGTAGTTAATCATCTCGTCGGCAACATCACTTAGAAGGGTAGCACCCACAACCTGCCCACTCGCTTTAGAAACCACTACTTTAGCTTGGGCTTGTTGTGCGCCAAAGCGGTAATAAGTGAACCACTTCGTCATATCAAGTGTATTGACACGATACTCATCTGGATGCTCAGTCGCCGCGGCCGCGCTGATCCCGACTTGCGCTAACTTGGGCGCTGCAAAAACCTGCGTTGGCACAACGGGATACTTTATGGCTGCGCCGGGATGCGTCAACTCACCGACCAGATAACGCGCTTCAAAACCTGCAACTGGCGTTAACTTCGGTACCGGTGTATCGCTAACATCTCCAATGGCATAAATGTGCGGGTTGGCCGTCTGCAAATGATCATTGACTTGAATCCCATGCCGATCAAAGGTAACGCCCACGTTGGCTAGACCTAACTGGTCCGCGTTCGGAATCCGTCCCGCTGAGCTGATGACCAGATCCGTTGTCAGCTCGAAATTATCAGCTGTCAATTGTAGACCGGTCGCCGTTTTAGTAATTGCTTGGACATCCGTATTCAAGTCAAACGTGATTCCATCAGCCGTCATTGCGGCCATCAAATCCTTAACCAAATCTGCATCAAAAGCTTTTAACGGGCGGTCATTATGATGAATCACGTGCACATCGGCGCCAGCGGCATTCGCAATCGTCGCCAATTCAAAGCCTACGTAGCCACCACCTACGAATGTCACGCGTTTAGGCATCTGGTCCAAATCTAAGAAGTCAGTGCTCGTCTTAAAGTATTCGTGCCCGGTAATCGGTAGAATCGCCGGACGCTGACCAGTGGCAATCACGTAATCAGTCGCACTGACTACTCGATCCCCGACCGCTAACTGATTGTCGGATTGAAAGTGCGCTTGACCATGTAACGTCGCAATATCTTGCCCCTTTAGTCCGTTCAACGTCTCATCGTTGATGCCATCCGTATAGCCTCGTTTATGCGCCATCAGTGCTGGCCAATCAATTTTGGGCGCACCAATCAGGCCCTGCCCTTGTAAATGTTGCGCCGCTTGTAGCGCTTCGACGGCGCTTAATAGGATTTTCTTAGGGTCACAACCGCGGTTAGGACAAGTGCCGCCCCACAGATCCGCTTCAACGATCAACACTGTCTTGCCCTGAGCCTTTAATCCGCTAGCCATGGCATTGCCGGCTGGTCCGCCACCAATCACAACAACATCGTACTGTTCCGCCATTCGAAATTCCTCCTTAAAATCATTAGCGACCATCAATTATCACAACCTAGTGTAACTGATTCATCCTTAATTGACGATTAAGATACTTCTTCATGTTGACTCAAGTAAGCCACGATTCGTTGGCGATCCAAATAGCCAACAACCCGATTTTCTTCCGTGACCGCCACATAATCGTGATCTGTCAATGCCGTAAAGGCGGTGCGTAACGTGGCTTGAACGTCTAACGATTGAATCCGACCACTCGCAACACTGGGTTTTTCTGTGAGATAACCCTGAATAAGCCCTACACGCTCAACGTAGACATCATAGATATTTTTAGCTCGGCTCGCACCAAAGAAGTTCCGCACAAAGTCGTTCACTGGATGCTGAGCCAGAGCAGCCGGCGTATCGACTTGTATTAACTGACCGTGTTGCATGACACCGATCCGGTCACCCAACTTCAACGCCTCATTCATATCATGCGTCACGAAGACGATCGTGTTGTGATAGCGGGCGTGTAGCCGTAAGACCAAGTCTTGCAATTGTTGCCGCGAGATGGGGTCTAACTCACTAAATGGTTCATCCATCAAAACAATATCTGGTTGCGCCGCAATCGCCCGTAAGATACCGATGCGTTGCTGCTCACCACCGGATAATTCTGACGGCATCCGGTCACGGTATTCCTTTGGATCGAGGCCAACTTCCGCCAATAGCTCATCAATCGTTTGATTAATTTCCTTCTTAGCTGTCCCTTTCATTTCTGGAATCACGGCGATATTTTGCGCCACCGTCATCGTTGGGAACAAGGCAATTTGCTGTAAGACATACCCCATTTGCCACCGTAGACTTCGGACTGGTATCGTGGTTGTATCAGTACCATTAACTAGGATTTTACCAGCCGTCAATGGCTCTAAGCAGTTGATCATTTTAAGTGACGTCGTTTTGCCACTCCCAGAAGTCCCTACCAAAACAAATAGCTCA
This sequence comes from Oenococcus alcoholitolerans, assembly GCF_051852995.1. Taxonomy (GTDB): domain Bacteria; phylum Bacillota; class Bacilli; order Lactobacillales; family Lactobacillaceae; genus Oenococcus; species Oenococcus alcoholitolerans. The sequence continues at coordinate 17,849 of NZ_CP176040.1, read as the reverse complement.
CCCTGGTCAATCGTTAAATTAAGGTCGGGAATCACGGTCTGCCCATTAAAGTCTTTCTGGACGTGTTGAAATTCAATTGCCGTTGTCATTTAACGTCCCTCCTTCAATAAACCGTGCTTCACAAGATAGCGATGTGCAACCGTCGAAGCGGACTGCTTCTTAACATTGACTTCATAGTTCATTTCTTGCATATCAGTTTCTGAAATCTTTCCTGCTAACTTATTTAACGCTTTAACGACCTTAGGATGTTTGTTGGCAAAGCTCGTCTTCATCAACGGTGCCCCTTGATACGTTGGGAAGAAGTGCTTGTTATCCTTCAATAAGGCCAAGTGATACTGCCGTAATTCACTATCCGTCGCATAGGCATCTACCAAGTTGATTTTCCCCTTACTGATGGCTTCATAGCGTAGCGCCGGCTCCATCGACTTGGCAGTCACGTCTAACCCATAAGTCTTCTTGATTCCTTTTAAGCCATCATTACGATCAATAAACTCTAGGGTCATTCCGGGTTTCAGAATCGATTCAACTTGCGTTAAGTCGCTGATTGTCTTCAAATGATGTTCTTGTTGAAATTTCTTAGTCACTGCCAATGCGTACGTATTGTTATACTGCATCGGCTTCAAGTAAGTCATTTGTTCCTGCTTAGCAAGGCGCTGTTTGGCGAGCTGATAGGTCTGGTTAGCTGTTTGACCAGCTGGGTTATTTCCCTTAACTAAGGTCTCCAGCACCGAGCCAGTAAATTCAGGATAAATATCAACCTGATTATTCTTTAACGCGCTGAATAAGAACGTGGTCTTGCCAAAGTTAGGCTTGAGCGTCACATGAACGTGTTCATCTTCAGCTTCAATCAGCTGCTTATACATATTAATCAAGATTTCTGGTTCGGAACCAAGTTTACCTGCAATCGTAATTGTTTCAACTCGATTGGCATAGACACTATAAGCCCCGCCACCACCAAGTAAAGCTAAAATACCGACAAAGACGATTAAGGCGTGGCGTGGTTTAGCCGTTTGAAACCACCGAACGAGCGCACTCAGCAGAATTGCTAACAATGCTGATGAGATGGCCCCAATCAATAATAACGAGGTATCATTACGGTCAATACCGAGCATGATAAAGGTCCCGAGACCCCCAGCACCAATCAAAGCGGCCAAAGTAGCCGTCCCAATGATTAAAACGAGCGCGGTCCGAATCCCAGCAATGATCTGTGGTAGGGCAATGGGTAGTTCAACTTTAAACAACTTACGCATTCGTGACATCCCAAAGGCATCGGCGGCCTCTTCAATTGAGGCATCGATTTCTGAGATACCCAAGTAAGTATTTTGAAAAATCGGCAGTAAAGCATAGATCACCAGCGCAATTACTGCTGGCACCGTTCCAATCCCAACTAACGGAATCAATAACCCTAACAGTGCCAAAGACGGAATCGTCTGTAGGACACTCGTGAGCTGTAACAATCCCTCGGCCCACCGTGGTCGTCGAACGACCCAAATAGCCAACGGAATCGCAATTACCATTGCGATGACTAATGATGCTAATGAAATCCCCAAGTGTTGCCATAGCGCAGTCAGCAAATCCCCGCGTCGATCTATAAACGTCTGTATTAATGTCTGCATGCTAACCTTCAGTGCTCACCTTTATTGCTTAATAACTTCTTAATTATCCATGTATTTAAGCGTAGCATAATCCGCCAAAAATCATAGTAATACGCACCGGCAATTCACTAAATTTTGTAACTATTGTAGTTGCACGTTAAAATTATTAGAATAATATACTTTCCCGTCTACTTTTAAATACTTTAGGGGGCTTATAAACGCCGTGGTTGAGCCTTTTTTTTGCTCATTATTGAGAAAAAAGTGCACCAATAGTGAGCTTATGTGCTTAAATGTGTATATTAGTACATTAATTGATTTAATCAATAATAAAATTAAAAAGACGCAAAATATGAAAAAAAAAAAAAGCGGAATTAGCAATTCAAAAATTATTGAGTAGACAAGATTATTTAATCGTCCAGGCAAATGATCTTGCTAGGGCTTTTGGAAATTTATCTTCTTTTGAACATAAGATCTTGGACTATTGTTTTAGTTTTGTGACTGAAGGTAGCAAAACAGACGATGCGTTTAAGGCCAACTGCTTAGACATCATTAGACATATGGGCTTAGTTAAGTCTGGAACTAATTATGAGCGCATAATCAAAGCTTTCAGGGCTTTAAATGAAAAGACTGCCCTTTATTTCGAAGTTAATAGAAACGGTAAAAGGGGTATTTTGATGACGCAATTATTTGATCATATTGAATTTTTAGAAAATGGCCAAGTTGAGTTCTCGTTTTCTAGGACTGCAGCCCCTTATGTTTTTGCGCTAAGAAAAAACTACTACTCATTTAAGCTGTCACAGTTAGCTGTTATCAAGTCAAAATATAGTCTGATTCTGCTAAAACTATGGGAAGCCAATCGGCAAGGGAAAAACAAATATACTGAAATATCAGGTTCATTAGAAGAATGGCAGGAGTGGTTTTTAGGAAAAGAAAGACGTTGGCCGTCTGGCAGATTTAAAAGAGATGCTCTTGAGCTGGCCATTAAAGAAATCGAAACTAAATCCAATGCGGAGTGCACATTAACAACTGTGAAAAATGGGCGCTCGGTTGTTGGCTATCAATTGCAGATCAATGATTTAAAAGTGGTAGCTAAAAATGGTTGATGGTAAAAGTGTTGCCCAAATAGCCAAGGAAATTGGTGTCAGCAGGCAGGCTATTTACCGATTCATCGATAAAGATTTTAAACGAAAATTTTCAACGGTTGACAGTTCGTTGAAAATAAATTCAAAGGGTCAAAAACTTATCACAGCGCACTTTAAATTTAATAATGTCAATGAGAATGTAAACGAATTGTCAAGCACTTTACAATCTGCTTTACACAATTCAAACCCATTAATTGACTATTTAAAAGATCAGATTCAAGCCGACCGAAGACAAATAGAAAACTACAAAGATCAAATCGACCAACTGCATAAACTGTTGGAAAAACAGCAGACATTACTAGAACACGAACAGCAGTTGAGATTGACCGATCAAAATAACCAACCTCAACAAATAGAAAAACCTACTGCTAAAAAACGTTGGTGGCAGTTTAGCAGACGGTCTTAAAGCTGTGAACCATCGTGAATAAGAAAAAACCTAAACTGTTTTAATTGCAGCCGAGTAGTTTTTTTGCTTGTTTTTTTTATAAGTATTTTATATGCATAAAGTATTGATAAAATAAGCATGATAATTTATAATTAAGTTTATGAAGGCCAAAGATTTAGAGAAAATTGTTATTAAACAAGGCTTTCGACCTGTGAAGGGTGCCGGTAAAGGTGGCCATAAAAAGTACAAGAATGATACAGGGAAAATGATTATCGTCCCCTTTCATTCTGGAGATATCAAGCCAGGCACTTTAAGAGCAATTTTCAAGCAAATTGGCTATAAGGAGGCACGCAAATGAGAAAAGACCAGCTAATCTATCCTGTCATTATTAGCGAGTATTTTGATGACGGCCATTATTATGTTGTGACATCTCCTAATTTGGAAGGTCTTGTAACCCAGGGCGACAGTCTGCAAGAAGCCGTGTTGAATGCTCAAGATGCGATTGCGACACTTTTACAAGGCGAGGAATATCCGACTGTTCAAGACCCTAAAAATTGGACACTGGAAGATACAGACCGCGTTGCTTGGATCACTGTCGATATGTCTGATTGGCTCAAAAAAAATACTCGTACAGTCAAACGATCAATTACGATCCCTAAGTATTTAGATGACCTCGCTAGAAAAAATAGTACAAATGTTTCAAGGGTCGCCACTGAAGCTTTGGTTAAAAAGTTGTCCTAATTTATTTAAAAAGTCCTTCCAAAAGAAGGACTTTTTCTTTTGTTTTTTAGCCTCGCAGAGCCCACCACTTTACGCCAGTAAAGTATAGTGAGTTTATACTTTGCATGGAAGGTATTCCGAAATGAGGTAGATAAGATGAGCTTCGTTGTTGCTAGAATGACTAAACTAAAATCCGATAATCTGATTGGTTTGGGGAATCATGATCAAAGACACACCAGCCACCACAGTAATGAGGACATCGATGTTTCCCGCTCTCACTTAAATTATGATTTGGTGGCAGGTCGGACTAATCATTTTAAAACGGATATCGAGGCTTATATTAACGAGCATAAAACCAGTCAGCGGGCAGTGAGAAAAGATGCTGTTTTGGTCAATGAATGGATTATTTCGAGCGATAGTCATTTCTTTGCAGACTTAACTGCAGAAGATACACGCAAATATTTTAAAACGGCTAAGGACTATTTTGCCGAAAAGTTCGGTGAAGAAAATGTTCGCTATGCGATTGTCCATCTCGATGAAAGTACCCCCCCACATGCATATGGGAATTGTCCCTTTTGATGATAAATATAAATTGTCTGCTAAACGGGTCTTTAATCGTACAACTTTGCAAGATATCCAAGATCAATTGCCAGTTTATTTACAACAGCATGGTTTTGATGTTCAGCGGGGCATCCAAGAATCGGAGCGTAAAAGTTTAACGGTGCCGGAATATAAAGCCATGCGGGAGTCTATTAAGCAAGGCCAGCAAAAGTTATCTGCAGTTGAAACTGAAACCAAACAACGCCAAGCGAAACTTAAAACCTACCAAGCCACTAATTTTGATGTGAACAGTGTCAAAACGAAGGAAACCCGTTTTAATAAGCGGTATGTACTAGTCGATCGTTTTGATTTTGACAAGCTTAAAGAAAGTGCCAACTTAACGGATACGTATTTTACTGAAACGTTGTCGCAGAGGTCTGATATGGATATTCAAAAAAAGCGGCTAATTGAAGCAGAAAGCAAGGCAATGGAACTAGACATTGAGAATCGCCGCCTACAAAAACTGGTTGGAACACTACAAGGAATCGTGCGTAGTGTCGATCATTTCTTACAGCAAAAATTAGGTATCAGACTGCCAAATAAGTGGCTGGAACGATCAGGGCTAAAAGAACCTGCAAAAAAGCCTAAACCAGATAATCAAAGATCAGACGAATTAGACGGTCCCCAGCTTTAAAACTTAAAAGTTGACCTGCTAGATATTTAAAGCAAGTAGCAACAAAGCTATCAAATCAGCCCATAACTTAACAGTTGTGGGCTCTTTTTAACAGGCCTATAATAGAGGGGTTTCTAGCAGCCTGTAACTTAGGTTTATAAATAGACCTGTCAAGGCCGCTAGTTTGTATCTTATAGCTCTATATAATATAGAAGCAAACAAGCTTTAAAAGGAGTAGTTATGACAGAACTTTCTTATTTAGCCAATCTATTAATTGACAAGCAAAGAGCTGATCAGATCCCTTCAGGGACCTCCTTTGAAGATTCTTTGCTCTTTTCTAAACAACACGGTTACGGCCCACTGGCCATTGAAGTAGCTAAAAAGTGGGCTGAGCTGTCTACTGACAACAAAATAAGAAGATAATACAAAAGAGTTATTGAATAAGACAGCTTTAACTAATAGGAGATAAACATGCAATATGGCTATGCCAGGGTCAGTACCACTGATCAAAAACTAGAAAATCAGATTGAACTGTTAACCAATGCCGGGGCAGAAAAAATCTACCAGGAGAAGTTTACCGGGACAACGACTAAACGACCAGAGTTTAATAAGTTATTAAAAGCCTTAAAAGCAGATGATACTTTGATCATTACCAAACTGGATCGCTTTGCTCGTAATACCAAAGAAGCCCTAGAGATCATCCAAGAATTGTTTAACCGTGATGTGAAAGTAAACATCCTTAACATGGGTATCATCGACAATACTCCGACAGGTCAATTGATCTTTACCATCTTTTCTGCCTTTGCCCAGTTTGAACGCGATATGATCGTGACCCGGACCCAAGAAGGCAAGGCCTATGCCAAATTACATGATCAGCACTTTAAAGAAGGCCGACCTAAAACTTACAGTGATGAACAGATCAGCTTTGCCTACCAACTACACCAAAAGGGTATGACCTATAAGATGATCGAAGCCAAGACCGGGATTTCTGTCAGCAGTCAGAAAAGACGCTACTTACTGTTAAAACAAAATAACTGATTAACTGATTAGAGCTAAATATTGAGAAATCTAATCTGCCTTATAGGCGATATACAATATGTAGAAAGTAAAACAAAAACCCACTATATTAGCGGGTTTTTGTTGCTTTTTTAAAAAGGAAAGCCGAAATTATAGTACACAATCTGAGCGATATGATAAAAATCCTCATCACGAAGAGTTTCAATATATTTGATCTGTCGAGCAGCTTTTTTGGATGCATCCAATGAATATTTGTGCGGCAACGACCTGACCCTTGGTTTGATAACTAGCAGATAAGGCAGAGTAGCCTGCCTTATCTCTAATGGTAGAAGTAACCGGTGAAACGATCACAAAACCAGTATGTTGATTATAGTTATCAGAACTTAAAATAAGTGCGGGCTGGTATTTTTGTATTTCACCTCCTCTTTGGGGATTAAAATCGATCCAAACAAGATCTTTTTGCTTTGGCTTATATTCCATCACTCGATCTCTTTGAAATCAAAGTCCTTCCATTCTTCTTTTACTGGTTGACTATCTATTGGACCTGCATAAGGGTCTTTCATGCGAGGTATCAAGATAAAAGAATTATTGTCTTCTGCTGGGATCATCAACCACCGCTGGCCCTTTTCAAATTTAAACTTTGTATGGGCTGGCAAACTGAGTGCGAGCGAATTACCACGAGTAACTGTTTTAACTTCTAACACGTTAGTTATACCTCCTTTAAGTACTATAAGTTTAAAATATATTACAAATTTAAACAAACTTGTTGGATGGCAAATGAATTGTGAAAAACACCCAACAGGTTCTTGAAAGGGCATGCTTGGATACAAAGATCATTTAACTGACAGTTCCTGTCTGAAAGGTTTTGTGATTCAAACTATCTCGGGCTATGGAAGCAGTAAAAGTAAAGATTACATTGCACATTTAATTGAACAGGGCACTTTAAAGAGAATTGGTAAGGCTAGAAATACAGCTTATGTGCTGGGCAATAAAACTTTCAAAAATAACTAATAATCAACTGGTTTACAGCTAATAAATTAAAAAGATGTTGGTATTGAAGGTATTTTGCTACTTTCGTTATTTAAATTAGCGTCCGATTAGCGTCCGTTAAATTAAAAAGACGTTGGTATTGAAGGTCTTTTGCTACTTTCGTTATTTAAATTAGCGTCCGATTAGCGTCCGATCTTTGAATTCTGAGCTTAAACCGTGTAATTATTACCTTTATCTACAAGTGCATACCACCATCTTCATGCCGATTGCGGGTTTGATGTTGTCGTTTCTTTTTGGTCATTTCCCACTCGGTATCTTTCAAACCTCTTAATTGTTGTTTTCTTAGATAATCTTCATCACGAGCATATAGGGCGGCCATAATGGCGTCACTAAAGGCCGTCTTTAAGTAGTAGCTGGGGCTAACTGCTTTGTAGTTTAGCGGTTGGTAGTGTTCTATCTTGGCTTTTCTGTACTGATCGTCTCTAGCTTGTTGGGCTTTTAACTGTTTTTGGACGGCTTCAATTTGACTAGTCTTGATCGTTGGGTCACTTTGACACTCGCCAAGAAAGATTTGTTTAGTCCCATCATGTTTTAAGACCCGTTGTAAGTTACGATTTTCTAACTGATCTAAGCTAAGCTGTCCTGACAAATAAGCTAAACCTAATTGATGTTCTTGGCTAGTAAAAACTAGTGGCGGGTGTTCTTGCCACTGTTTTAGTGTCTTAACTGGACACGGCTTTAAACTGGGATCGTAATACATTACAGCCGTATAGGCCTGTTCTTGTTTAACTATGGAAAGATCATCTAAATTACCCTTAGGAAATGCCCTTTTCAAGACTTCTCGGTATTGAATTTGAATGACTTGTTTGACTGCTTGAATCGTCCTTAAATCTTTAACGGCTCGAGTAATCTTTTCTTGCTGAAGGGGTGAATACTTTTCTAATAAGCCTTGCTCAAGGTCTTCTAGCCTTTCTAGATCCTGTCCATCAGCCATCAATGTAGCTTGTAACTGCTTTTTTGTTGCGGCTTCTTGTTTTATTAATAGCTGATAACCAACATACGGTCGCTTAGTAAAGGTTAATAGCTGTTGGGTCAATAGATCACTTCTAATGTCTGCTAACCGTTCAGTCAATTCACTATCTTTAAAAATAGTTTGTTCGCTATTAGTTTCTTTGATTAATTCACGCCTTTGAGCGGGGGTGGTCTGCTCAAAATTAACTGTTGGATAGAGTTTTTTAGTTGCTCGATCAACCACTCTATTTAGCAATTGGTTCGCTTGTTCTAACGACATGCTCTGCTGATCAATCGTGAGTAATTGTTTTGTCACATCTTCGCCAATCGCGTGTTTAATTAAGAGGCTATTTTTCCAGTTAAAGAGCATGCGGGCTTTATCATCTAGGTGTTCTAAATCGATATAGCTTTTTAGCTGCTGGCTTAGTTCTTTAACAAGCTGTTTTTCATTGAATGAAAAATGTTGACTAAGGCTATCTAAATGACCACGGTTAATGGCCCTTTCTTGAATATTCTTGTAACTGGCTTTAACCTTGCGATAATTCTTAACCTGTTGGTTAAATGCTTGGCGGGACTGGCGCTTGCTATTGATTCCAACGTGCTGGGTTGGGACTTCATCTATGCCTTGATCTTTTAGGGACTTTTCACTGATTCGATCGGGGATATTTTTTTGTGCTAAAACTTGGTTAACGCTGACCGCCCAGTTGTGCCGCCACTGGTCAATTTTTTCTTTTTTATCCCAATCAACTAGCCAAATTTTCCTTTGTTTTGGAAAGCCACTTTTGGTTAAAAGTTGCTTACCGTTTTCATCTTTAATGTACTGTGTTTTTGCTTTTAGTCCCCAACTCCCATCTGAATTAAATGGTCGGTTGGTTAACATAACATGCGCGTGCGGATTATCTGGGTGATCACGATGAATAGCCACATCGGCTACCATACCGGAATTAACAAAATTTGCTTGGACATATTTAGTTAATAACGCTTTTTGTTCAGCCTGACTTAATTCAACTGGTAAAGCCACGTTAAACTCTTTAGCATAGCGTGAGTTGGCTTTGCGATCTTTTCTTTCGACCTGATTCCAAAGCTGCTGCCGATCACTTGCCCATTTCGGGGCGTTATCCGGGGTCAAAATAAAACTTTCGGGTCTCACCGACCGCTCATAAAAATAACTTTTACCTTCTTTATCATCAAATAACTTTTCCCCACTACGATAAGCGGCACTGGCAATTGCACTGCGGTTTTTGCCGGCACTGATATTAGAAAAACTGATATGAAATATTGCCATGTCAATCGCCGCCTTTCTTTGCTTTATGGGTTGGATTTTGTTGTCGGCTAGCCGACTTCTGATACAGGTTTTAATGGGTTTAACAACATAGAATAAATTCTATGTGTAAGTGCGCATTGACCTAATTTCATTCGGTCTGCTGATGTCTATAAATTTACTCTTAGTGTACTATTGGCTTATGCTAATGTAAATTATAATTATAGCTAATTTAAATAGGGGGCTATTTATGGCACAATCATCAATTCAAAAGCAAGTCGCTAAGTTAAAAGATCTCAGTCAAAAGATTAAAGAGGAAAAAAATAAAATTGAACAAAGACTGGGTAAAGAGATCATCAATCAAGCAGATCTAGATTATGCTGATCTATCTAATGACCGGATTAAGATTTTAGCCAAAAAAATAGCCGATCTACTAAAGGAAAATCAATCGACTAATCAGTTATAAGTCATGAGGTTGTTTTATGACAGATCAATATCAAAAACTACTTGACCAAAAATCCCGTTTAGCACAAAAAATAGAGCGGGAAGATTTTAAACTCCGCCAATCGAAATATTATGAAAATCGCCAAGCTAGAAAAGCCAGGTCTCGGCGCTTGATTCAAAAGGGTGCTTTACTAGAAAAATACTTTCAAGCCGATCAGTTATCAGTTGAACAAACCGAAGAACTGTTAAGAACCTTTGCCGATTATGTTAATGAACATAAACCCAATCAACTAAAAAACGATCCAGCTAATAACTAGGCCGATCGTTTTTATTTTCTGGGTTGTTTATTGGCTTTTCAATTCTTAAATCCGGATTATCTTTAACAAAGCCATTTAGTTGCTTTTGAATAGCTGATTCAAAAGTGATTTTCGGATTAATCCAAGGATATTCACTCAATTTATTTTTAATAACCTGGTTATGCTCTCTTCTGTAAACTGACACAAATTTTTGGCTATTATCGTAGATCACGACGTTATCAGCTTTGAAGGCAACGGCTGGCAAATTATGATTTGATTGACTATAACGTTTTTTAACGACTTCATCTGGTACACCATGCACCTTTTTTGACCCGCTCATGAACACGATTAATTGCCATTTTTTCGCTTTTTAACGCCACATATAAAAGCGTGACCTCAAAACCGCTTTTGTGAGCACGATCAATGAGATTCAATTGAGCCTTACCTTGCCCAGCCAAGGTCGTTTCGACGTGAATACTCTGTCCATAATCTAAGGCCGCATGCAGCTGTTTAATCTCTTCGCGCATAGCTTTAAAATTATCACGATCTTTTCGCCAATTACCACCCATTGCTTGCAGAATTTCATCAGCGTTCAATCGTTTAGAATGCGCGAATAATTCTGGTCATGTGCGATACAAAGTGCTTTTCCCAGCGCCGTTTATTCCAGCCACAATGATATATCTTTTTTGTCCACTCATACTAAATCACAAAATGTTTTTCGTTGATAATATCTTCTTGCCTTTTATCCAACACGTACGTGTATAAAGCATCAAAGAGCTTCTGTTTGTCCGGGTCGGGATTATCCGCCTCTTGCTGCCAAAGTTCCTCAATATCAACTGCCCAGGGGTCAGCCAACAATTGCTCTATCTTTTCGACTTCTTTGATTGGTTTAGTCATTTAAAAAGCTCCTTTCGTGTTTAGTTGCTTATCCGCTCTTAAAATTAAAATGCTTGGTATAGGTTTAAATAAGATTTTGCTTCCAAGCATAATCTCAAAGACATCTTAGCTTATTTTACTCGTCATTGGTTATAAATTTACCTGTCAGCAGTTTTAAATCAATTTTGGTATAAATATTCGTTAACTAACTAAAAGCTCTTAGAAGGGCTTTTACAGCCTCTAAACTAGTAATACAGCCAGCCTAAATCATTGGGCTTTTCTTCTTCGGGGTGCTCATCATAATATCTTCTAGCCGCTTTTTTATTCCAGTAGTTGGCAAAGAGGTTTTGCATAGTGCCGTACAAATAATTCTCGACGTCTTTAATCTGCTTCTCATTACTTCTAAGCGCATTAAAGTAGCGTCTTAATGTCTTAGTCATTAAAGGCTGTAATTCAGGGTCATCTAGCATAATTAAGACCCCTACGTCCTGATGGTCTTTTTCAACGCGGTATTTAGCATTTAAGATAATGCCGATAAAGCGCCGCATTTGTTGGGGAGTCTGACACCAAAAGCTCAATAGCTTTACTGCTTGGGGTTCTAAAAAGACAGGCAGTCCACTATCCTTGTCAGTTAAAAACTCATCAGCGTGGCTAACTAGATCCCGGTCTTGGGCTTCGATTTCTTTTTTAGAGAAATTGCTTGTGGAAAAGTCCAACTTTTGAGTATCTATATTGTTTCTTCTTGTATCTTCTTTAGGATCTTTATATAGATTAACTGCATTTTTTGCAGTTCCGCTCGTACCAAGGCTTTGGGCGGTCTTGTCAACGGACTTATGCGGAACTGCATTTTTTGCAGTTCCGCTTGTAGCAAGGCTTTGGGCGGTCTTATGCGGAACTGCATTTTTTGCAGTTCCGCTCGTACCAAGGCTTTGCGGGTTGTTTTGGTCATATTCACCGCGTAAATAGACATCGGTAGCTTGTACATCAAGCTTGGAAAGATATAAGCGGTTAGGTTCATTCTTTTTAGTTTTTGGGTTAAAACCTAGTTGTTTTTGAAAGAGTAATCCAGCCGATGTAAGTTCGGTTTTTACTTTGATAGCTTTATGCTCTGAACAGTTAAACAATTCCATCAATTCCTGATTGGTAAAAATGAAATAAACGTGCCCTTCTTCATCGATCCAGTTATTTCTTAATGAATACTCTAACCGGTCTTTTAATACCATGTAAGCTAGTTTGGCCGTGTCACTAAGATTCTTATATTGTTCGCCATACATCAATACTTTAGGAAACTGAAAGAACAAGGCTCCATATACGTTGTCGGCTTCATAAAATTTAAAATTTGCTTGATTCATTATAAAAACTCCCTTTCTTGACTGACCCATGCTGGCTCAAAAGAGAGTTGCTAAAACATTTGATTTGCTTTAAAATACAAATCTGATATGCTCTAACTGAATTACAAAGCATTCATTGGTCTGAGGGCTTTGTAACTTCATCAGCATGGATTCTCTTTCTTGGTTGCCCATTCGGCAACTTTTTTTATTCTATTCAACAATCAAAATAAAAATGGACTAAGTAGCCTTGCTAGCTACTTAGTCCATTGGTCTTGTTGTGTTTACCTGGCTTGCTCCTTAGAGCCTGCTTGGGTTATAATTATCACATAAGCAAGATTGCAATGTTCAGTCGGTTTTCACCGCCAAGTTAAAATCGACTGAACTAAGTAGCTGGGGTTAGCTACTTGCTAAACATTGAAGCTCTTAGCCTTAATTGGTTAGGGGCTTTTTTGTTTAGCTTGATCTTTTTTATTCGGTTGTCAAATTATTTTTAGTCTAGCATAGCGCTTACCAGCCGGCAAGCCTATTTGGTCTTGTAAACTTTACCGGCTTTTGGCTGAAACCAATAAGCGATAGAAGATACCAGTAAATATTCAAATAATATAAAAACACTAAAATGCTTGGCTGTATTAATATCAAAAGCACTAAACACGAGGAGCATAAGTAACCCGCAAAAATACGTGATAAACAGAGACATTATCTGTAAAATTCTTACGACAATACGACGGTTACCGCTGATTCTTTCAAATAATAGCTGTAACCAATACTGCATTGGAAATAACCATTGTCGAATAAAAAAGTGGTCATCTACCAGGTGATTTTTTGCAATTCCAATGGCTGGGATTATCCAAAAGACAATAAGACTGGCAAACAAAAATATAACACTTATTGAAATTCCCATAACGACCCCCCTTAAAGTGACATCACATATTTTTTATAAGCTCATTTAAAAATTTGGAGGCAGACTTAAAATTATGTTCTTTGGCCAGACCGTCAAGTCTTTTGCGTGCGCTAGGTTGAAGTGAAAAGGTATAGTTCTTAGTACGTTCCTCTTCATCTTTAAAAACAGGAATAACAAGTTTATCTTTAGTATCAGTTGGCTGTTCTGTTTCATTTTTTTGTAGTGCTTTTTTTATGTTTTTGTTTTCTGGATCGAATGCCATAGGTAGTCCTCCTTTATAATTCACATGCACACGTATTGAGTATACGTGTGATTAATACGTGTATGAAATATTTATAATTTTTCCGTGATTTCATTAAATGTTTTGTCCATACTATCAAAAAATTCATGTTGATCAATATATGTTTTGTGGTCTTCAGCCATTTTTGAAAGAGATTTTTTATCCAACGTTGAACGATTGAATAGCTCCTTTTCTGGAACTGTAGCCAATACACTGGGATCGCCTTTTAAGGCTTTTAATAACTCGCGAGATGATCTTGTGTTGTGTTTAATCATGTTGGCGATAAAAAATAATTTGGTCGTGACATAAGATTTTCTAGTAGAGTAATCAATGGCTTCTTTGCGTAACTCGTTAATTCTTTCTTCTAGGTTAAATTTTGCATTATATCCATGTTCACTGGGCGTGATTGGACTAAGAATAGCATTACTGATGATGACTGCATTTTTGGTAGCAGTAGAAAAATCTGGGTGACAATCCAAAATAATATACTCGAATTTTCCTAAATTTAAACGTTCATAATTATCTGATAACCACATGTAGAGGAACATGTTTTTGTTGGTCTTATTTTCAATGGTACGTTCAATATCATCAAGGTGCATATCTCCGGCAATTAGACTAATATAAGCACTTATTTCATGTATTTTGACTTTCCCTCGATCTAAGAAAATGTTGCCAACGGTGTCTTGATTGTCGTAAATGTTGTAAGTCTGGGTTAAATTACTTTGGTGGTCTAAGTCAATAAGTAAAACATGCTTGCCATTTTTTGCTAACCATTCACCATAATTAAAAGCTAGGGTAGTTTTACCAACGCCGCCTTTTATAGCTGAAAATGTAATAATTTCCATTAGTGTCCCTCCTTATACATAATAAGTAATATTAATAAATATCGTTACATGTATAATAACACATAACACGTATATTTACAAATGATGCATATGCTTTATATTCATGAAATGTTAGTATACACTAGCTAAGTGTCCTATCTCTTGATATTAAGCTTTTTACGATATCGAATAAAAGTTGTCCGCTTGATCCCGGTATTCCGAGTAACGTCTATGTCACTCATGCCTGCCTGATAAAGCTTAAAAGCATGTTGCAAGCGGGGATCATCTTTGGCATATTGAGGCTTCCAACCATGACATTTGCCTTGTTGTTTAGCCAGGGCAATGCCTTGGTGCTGCCGGTCAATAATCCGCTTACGCTCACTTTCAGCCTGGTATTTATACAGTTCAACAATGAGATTGGTCATGAGTTGACGCAAATTAGGATCGGAAATACTAAAAAAGCAGATCAATCATGCCCCCCGTTTTCTGACTGTATGGTTGTCTTTATGTAAGAATCTTTGCTCGTTCTGTAAAGAGTTTAACCAGTTTAGTCTAATTGCGTTTGTACGCCAGATGGCGTACAATACTGTTGAGGTGATGAGAATGGCAAGAATTGAAGCTCGAATTGATGGAACCATTAAAAGTAAAGCCAAGGACGTATTGGCTGATCACGGTCTAACCATTTCCGATTTTATGCGCATGACACTGACAACAGTTGCAAACGAGGGCTTGCCTAAATATTATTCAATCCCTAATCGGCAATTAAAGGACTCGATTCAAGAAGTTATTGATGATTTATCTGGCAAAGAAAAGCTACCAGAGGCGCATAGCCTTAAAGAATTAGATCAATTGCTTAGCTCCGATGACGCATTGAAGTCCTCAAAATAAATGACGAAAGCAATTAAATATACTAAAACTTTTAAAAAACAGTTCAAAAAACGATGTCAAGACCCTAAGTGGCGTTCAGTATTTAAAAGTTCACTGCCGCAAGAGCTTGACGAGCAAGAGCGAAGTCCTTGGGAATTTATTGTTCAGTGCTTAATTGAAGATAGAACAATTCCAGATTATTTTTACCCACATGCTTTAGAAGGGCTAAGGGACTTAAAGAAACAAATTAAGCGCCAATTAAATGATGCCAACATGACAGTAATTATTCTAGAATTACATTTTGATGGTCATAATGGCGATCATTTATTAGTCTATGTACCAACCGGTAAAACGGTCTTTTTAGCTGGCATTGGCACGCACAGTGAACTATTTGGATAATAAAAAAGGGACACTCATATTGAGCCGTCCTTTTTTAAGTTATCCAATTTTTTGTAATATTGGCGAAAAACCGTTAAAAGTTTTTCAAATTCATTATTGGCAAAGGTGTGCTCTGGGGCCATCTTCTTAAACGACACTTCAATTGGAATTCCCATAAAATAATTAATAATATTCTCGTTTGGAACTGGTAAACCAAAATCTTTAAATGCCGCTTGCGTTGCCAAAATTCCAGCCTTACCAGAATTAGCCAACGTACCATCAAAATCAAAAATATAGGTTTGCAAAAGTAGCCCCTCCTAAAGTTAAGTAAAAACGACCATTAAATTAAAAGCAATGGTCGCTCAATTTAAACTGTTTCAGTGATATAATCCAGAATCTTAAACATAGCCTGTTGATTTTCTTTAGGAACTGCTGTGTTCAAAATATCAGCCGCGCTTTGGCCTAAAATGGAACCTTTAATGTAAGGGAAATCATTGACGACCATTTCCCTGACATTATCCGCCTGAGGTTCAAAGTGAAATTGTAGCCCAACGATCCGGTGATTCATCACAAAGCCTTGGTTTTTAACGGCGTCACTAGAAAAAAGCCAGTCGGCCTCCTTAGGAATTTCAAACATTTCTTCATGCCAATGTAAAGCTAATAACTTTTCTGGCAAGCCTGGGATTGTTTTACTTTGCCGGTAAACTGGTGCCCAACCAACTTCTTTGGCTGGAGATTTTGATACTGGATAACCTAGTGTCTTTGTAATCTGTTGAGCCCCATAACACGCCCCAAACATTGGTGTTCCTTGCTCTAATAGTTGCTGGATTAAGACACGTTCTTGCTTGATCCATGGGAGATCATCGTTAGGACTCATCGGACCACCTAAAATAACTAGCAAATCAGTTTGATCGGCAGTCGGTAAATGCCCAAATTGGTAAGGGTGATAGACAAAAGTCTGATGTCCACGAGCCTGAGCCCAGTCCAAAATAGAGCCGGGGCCTTCGTTGGGGGTGTGTTGTAATACGTTAATTCGCATAGAAAACCTTCCCACACTAAAAAGTGCCAACGGCAATTTGATATGGGCTTCGTCTGCAACTGCCCTTAATATGAGTAGTATATCAGTATTTTTCATGAATTTGAATTACCAATCACTGCTTATACTTGTGTTCTATTTTCAGCCATGTAACAATAGGAGCATTGTCCTTAATTATGGTTTGAGAAATGAAAGTGATCAAGTGAAAGTTAAACAACGAACCAGGTGTTGGCGACCACTGCTGTATATTATTGGCTTAAATACCTTAAGTTATGTCGCTAACGGAAAATAATGTTTATTGATATGATTACGATCTTCTATCAGACAATAAAAAATAAACAATTGTTCCAGTTAAAATTATGACTGGTAAAAATAACTTGTTTTATTGCTGCAGTATGCTCTAATAAATCACTGCTTAAGTGCTTTTAAACCGTTATTCGTTTACTTCTAATTCATTATCGACTAACACCGGGATCATAACTACGAAGCCAATAACTAAATACAGCATTATGACAAAAAAAGAACTTTCAAAGGAGACCTGAGCTGGGTTTTGCATGCCCCAAAAAATAGTTGCCATAAAATCAATACAAAAATGTAATATCATCGGAAATAACAGGTTTTTTGTTCTGAGAAAAACACTGGCAAATAAAAATCCCATTGCCATTGTTTGACAAACCTGGACCACAGTCAAAAGGAGGCTTTGTGAATATAAATTAAGAAAATGTTCTAAGCCAAACAATACACTTGATATCACAGATGGAAATAAAATACGGGTACTTTGTTTTTTTGCACGATAAAATAGATGAAGCAGTGTAACGAGGATTATTCCTCGAAAAAGGTATTCCTCGGTCGTACTAGCGATTAATCCGATCGTGACCGCAGATAAAAAGTTTTTTTCATTTATAAAGCTAATCAAAAACAGTATTATCGCAAAGATAGAAACATAATTTCGTTGTTTTTCATTCAGCTTCAAAGAAAAAGGCACACTTTGTTTCGTTAGCTTAGTATTTAGAATGATAAGTAAAATCAAAAACAAGCATTTGTCTAAAAATAAAAATAGCAAATTGTTGTATTCATTAATTTCCCTTAGGATATTGATTGCAAAAAGTTCATATAAAACTTCAAAAATAAGCACTAAAAGAAGTCGTTTTATGATTTTTTTATTCTCCACTAGCTAAATCCCCTCCATCATAAAAACTTTATCTGCTTTCTTTTGACTTGAACAATATACAATGCTGCCCTGTTTTTTTGTCTTTTTAATTGATAATGCAAAATTATATCC
>NZ_CP176039.1:0-46274 GCF_051852995.1 Oenococcus alcoholitolerans | reverse complement strand
CAATTTAGCTAATATAAATAAAAAAACACACCTATTATTGTCAGGTGTGATTTTTTATTTATTAGTGCATTCCACCAAATATAAAGCCGATTCCTGCACCAGTACTGCTAGTGCGATATTTTTCAGCAACGATTTTTAGATAGATTATCTTGACATCTGGGGACAAAGCAGATTTTACTGCTAAAGGAGTCAAAGCAGTACGCAAGTCATTGGTAATCTTTGGCAGATACCTTTTCTTTTTTAATGCCTGTGCAGCGTTATGTAAAATTGGGATTTCCTCACTAGTTGGTGAACTAGCCAATGCCTTTTGCACATCAATGAATAATTCATCTTCTGTGGTCGTTTTCTTTGAGTTGTTCTTTTTTGAAAAAATGCCCATATTTCAACACCACCTTAATTTTTATTTCCAGCCACCACCTAGTGCACCTTCCCAACCGTGCAAGACTACGCCGTATGCAGCCTCAAAAAAAAGGGGGGGCTTAGTAACAACGTAATGCCATCCTCCTCTTTTATCACGGTATTCGTAACCATTAGCACAATAATAGCGGTATTGTCTTCTAGCAAGTATAGTACCAAATAGTGGATTTGATGTAGATACTCTGGGACTGGTTCCCATCTCAACAATAACGTTGTTTTTATTGGCCTGCAAGTTGAATTGGTTGATTACTCTTTGAGCTTGTTGAACTTGTTGAGTAGTTAATCCACTGTTATTTGGAACCTCCAACACCATTTTTCCATTAACTATATGGTTATAACTTAATTTATCAACTTGTTGAGCTGATAAATTATTAGTAGTAGAAACTGCCATATTATTCATTTGTTCATGACCACGGCTTAGTTGTTGTAGCTGCGGACACTGTAACTGGAGCAACAGAAGTTGCTATACTGCTAGCAACCAATACCGAACCTAAGAATCCTAATTTTTTCATTTTATTTTTTATTCTCTTTCTTTACACAAGCGCAACACTAGAAGTAGTATATTGACTATTTTTTTATGAATTATTTTATAAAAATAATTCATGTTTTTTTGGAAAAAGAAAATATTTTTTTAACGTTAATTTAACAAAAATGTGATCTACAATGTAGGCAGTTTCAGTTAAATTTTTCTGAAACAGAAAGAGATGGATTTATGGCTAAAAGTACAGGATTAAAAACATTTGTTAGTTTTCCAAAAGTTGATATTTCAAAGCGCAAATACTTTATTTCGTTCTATCAAGGACATGATTCATACATTCTGAATAAAAATGATAACGATAGACAAGTTAAACCAGGATCTCAATTAGTTTTGGGTGATATTGTCCAGACTGATCAGACCAGCAGAGCTGAAATTAGGGATAACTTCGGGGCAATTTTTCGATTAGGACACAATAGTAGCATTTCTATAGAACAATCTCCGAAAAAAAGAAATATTCCAGTTTATGATGGTAGTGTGTTCAAGTTAAGAAAGGATTTTTTTAATCCTGTTATCTTTGATTGTGGTGGGAAGTATAGAACCAGCTGCTATAATATGTGTCCAACTAGTGAATTTATTGCGCACGTGGCAGGAGTTCAGAATGAAGACATCTATTATTCTTTTTCACCAAATAATGTAGTTTGGGAATATGATGAACAAGGAAATAAATTTGAAATTGTAGCATTAAAAGAAGGTGAATCAGCAGTCATTAAATATGATGATTCAGCTAAAAAAATTGTAGATCGTTACCAAGTTATCGAAAAAAGAAGAATCTCTGATAAAGAATACGATTCCATTACTAACGATTATTTAAATGATAGGAAGTGGCGTTCCTTATAAGTAATAAGTATTTTATTGATGGTATGAAAAAAAGAAAATCTTTAACAAAATATTTGTCACTCTATTTTAAAAGTCTGCTGCTCTTTTGGCAGGCTGACAAAGTTAACAGCAGTATTCTAATTATAATTATTCCCTTAAAAGCACTGATACCGTCCCTGCTTACGTTTTTTGCACAAGAGATGTTAAATCAGTTGAGTATCGGCCGCTTAGACTATGGAAATTTCCTTTTTTGGGGGACCTGTTTCTTTGTTTCTCTGATCACTATTCCCCTGGGAACCAACGTTCAAGGCGTTTTAACAGATCGTTTGATCGCTTTTGTCAATACGAGTTTGATGAATAAGACCAAAGAACTGCAAGGATTAGCTAATTTTGAGGACGCTGATTTTTATGATCAGGTACAAGTGATCAATTCTCAAAGCTCCTGGCAGCCCGTTAACTTGATCGTTTTTGGGACTAGCGTGATCAGCAGCTCTATTACCATTATCTCAATGGGTGTCTTATTATCAGCCTACAATCCGCTGATCGCCTTGCTGATACTGATATCAATGATCCCGGAAAGTTTAGTTTCTTACCGCGTTCAGCAAGAGGCCTTTGAAACGATGGTCGATGCAAGCAGCGACGCAAGAAAAATGCAGTATGACAGTCAGGCTGTGCTTAACAAGGACTTCAGCAAAGAGATCCGTCTGTTTAATGCTTTTGATTTTTTCATTAAACGCTACCAAGAGATTTTTTGGCAAATCCATCACGCGGTAAATAAAACGAGAGCTAAAAAAATGATCGTTGCTTTGATCTCGATGTCTATCAGCAGTGTGATCTGTGTTTTTGCACTTTTATGGTTCGTGCTCTCGATTCAAGCCGGCCGCTTTCGGGTCGGTGCACTATTGACCTTGACCAGTGCGATCGGTTATATTGCTGAGAATATCTTTTCGATGATCGAAGACAGCAGCCTTTTGTACAACACACTGCTTTATATGGAAAAATATTTTAACTTTTTGAAAAGTTCTGATACGATCGAGAAAACAGGCAGGATAAAAGCTGGGGATATTAAGCGTATTGCCTTTAGACATGTTAGTTTTGCCTATCCCAATAGCAAACGGCTTGCTTTAAATGATGTTGATTTCGAGGTATCTGCCGGACAAAAAATTGCCATCGTAGGGGAAAACGGTTCCGGCAAAACGACTTTGATAAAATTATTGCTTCGTTTTTATGATCCCAGCCAAGGCCATCTTCAATTAAACGGTCAGGCGGTTCAAGATTTTGATCTTGTAAGTTATCGTGCTTTATTTTCAGCTGTGTTTCAAGATTTTGCGAAGTTTTCGCTGACGGTCAAAGATAATATTGCCATGTCGGATCTTAACCGGCGAAATGATCGTGCAGCCTTAGTCAAAGCGATGAGTGCCTCCGGTTTTGCACCTAATAAGGGTCTATCGCAAAATAAATTACTAAACATCCAGCTGGGTAAAGAATATGCAGACGGTACCGAACTTTCTGGCGGTGAATGGCAAAAATTAGCTTTAGCCAGAGGGATTTTTGCCGATCGAAAAATCTTGATTCTCGATGAACCGACCGCTTCACTGGATCCAAGAAGCGAATACGCGCTTTTTCAGAAATTTGTCAGCATCGCTTCCGATAAGACAGTCTTTTTTATCACTCATCGCTTAAATTCTGTGACGATCGCTGATAAAGTACTGGTACTAAATCAAGGAAAAGTCGTGGCTTTTGATACACATGAAAATCTTTTAAAAAACAATGATTATTATCGCAGCTATTATTCCATTCAAAATAAAATTTTGAAAAAATGATCAAAAAAAATAACCGCCTTAGCTCTAGCCAGCTAGCGGTTATTTAATCATTAAGTTATGGGCTTTCTTGTTTTATAGAAACCAGCATGTTATTATGATTTATGTAAGGAAAAAGTAAGGAGATGATATCATGAGTGTAAGTAATGTAACTAAAGTTAGCTCAAAGATAACTAGTAAAAATCAGGTCACAATTCCTAAAACAGTTCGTGACTTTTTAGAAGCTGGCTCTTCAGATATCATTGAATGGCAGATTGAACCAAATGGCAAAGTAATGGTTGCAAAAAGTAAACCTGATCTATGGCAGATTGTTGATGAACAAGAAAAAAAGTTCGGTAATCTCAGTACCACAGAAGTTGATTGGGGTAAGGACGTAGAAAGTGAAGACTTTGATCAATGAGATTAAAGCAAGGCGACATTCTATGGATTGACTTGAATCCGGCTAAGGGCACTGAAACTAAGAAAAAACGCCCGTGTTTGATAATCAGTAACAATAACTATAATCGTTACTTTAATACAGTGCTAGTTGTTCCCATCAGTACAGCTAGTAAATATCGTAACCTAGAAAAATATGTTAGATCACCATTATTTATTGGAATCGACAAAGAAGAAGTCCACGGCACAGCGTTATTACAACATATTCGCGCGATCGACCCAACAAAACGAGCAGACGGTGAAATTGTTGCCACTTTATCTCAGCAAGAAATGAGTTCCATTAGAACAAATGTGCAACGATTTTTCTAATTTTTATTTATAAAAGCAGCAAAATAACCTCCAATATCCTGCATTTAGACATTGGAGGTTATTTTAACAAGATTTTTGAGGGGCTATTAGTTATAGCCCCTAATAAAATTGATCATATTTTTTAGAATTTGTTTTTTGTTTCAATCTAGTTACATTAAGAATTTAGCAATGCGAAAAGGAAAAAGTCCTTATTATCTATAATTACAAATTATTATTATCTTCTGGACATGATTTAACCGATTTAACCATATAAATACCATCTCCTAGTCTGTATCGGATTACTGCTCCTATACTGAAATTTGGTACCAAAATCATTAGATTTTGTGTCATAATGATAAAAATCAGAATAGGAGTTTTTTATGAAATATTATTCAGATGAATTTAAAAACAACATCGTTAAGCTTTATCACAATGAAAATCGTTCAAAGAAATCCTTAGCCAATGAATATGGGCTTCATCCAACCACCATCAGTCATTGGCTCAAGCGGGCCAAATTAATTGAACTACCTGACGGTGGCGTAACGAGTGTTGAAGCCTTCAAGCAACTACAGAAAGAAAACCAGCAGTTAAAGGAAGAAAATGAAATTTTAAAAGCAGCGGCGGTGTTAATGGGAAGACATTAGGCAAAGTTAAAGCCATAGACTTTATCAACGAACAATTATGTAAACACCGCCTCTGGATAATCTTGAAAGCCTTAGGGCTTTCTAAAAGTACGTATTATCACTGGAAATACTATCAGATAAGTCGTCATGATAAACAAGATACGATTTTAAAAAGCCAGATCTTTGAAATTTGGAAAAATAATTATAAAGCCTATGGGTACCCTCGGATCACAATTGCCATGAGAAGACTTGGTGTAGTCATTGGCCCCAATCGTGTCTACCGATTAATGCGGGAGTTAGGCATTCGATCACTAATGGGGCGGCGTTTTAAGAAGCCAGGCACTCATGTAGATTATTCTCAACGGCCTAACTTGATTAAGAATCATCCAATTAGAACTATCTGGCGTGCTGACATAACATACCTAGAACTAAGACCAGGCACCTGGGTCTATCTAAGTACCATCTTTGACCAAGTTAGTAAGCAAATCATCGCTTTCAACATTGGCAAAGAGATGACATCGAAACTGATTATTAAGACATTGTTGCAAGCCTTGAGAAGGGCTTCTAAGCCAACCTTTTTGCACTCTGATATGGGTTCACAATACACCAGTATTGCTTATGAAGGCCTGTTAAAGCGGCACCTGATTAGGCATTCATATTCCAAACAAGGTTATCCATATGATAACGGTCCGCTCGAAGCTTTCCATTCGCTACTTAAACGAGAATTTATTTTTCAAACACGTTTCACTAGTTTTGAGAACTTAGTCCTCAGAGTTGAAAATTACATTAACTGGTATAACATCGAAAGAATTAGGATAAACGGCTAATTTTTTTAGTACCAAAACTTGACGTAGGAGCACTCTCCAACTTGTTTTTTTACAACACAGGATGCTCAAATACTACCAATTGAATTCTTCTTTGAAAATATTGTTACTATCAACCTTAGCTTTTTCCAGCAATTTCTCCCAATGATGAATTAGCGAAACAGGGCCGCTGAGTAAAAATAAAGTATGATTTTGCCAACCATGCGGTAAACGATTTAAAACGAAATCATCGGAAAAACGTCCTTGCTGCCAAAAACCAGTAAAGTTGGCATGTTGAGTCCACTGGATTAACTGTTGCTGGTACAACAAATCAGTCTGGCGATGAGCTGAATAAAACAAATAAATCTGATGAGATAAGTTATTAGGAATTAGTGAAAATAACGGTGTTGCTCCAATTCCACCAGTTATCATAACCAAGCTTGCAGTAGCGTCATGTTCTGCAATAAATGCTTGGTATCGACCAAACCCGCCAGTAACTTTAGCGGTTGTTCCGGGTCTGAGTACCTGCAGTCTATTGGTAAAATCACCATCGTCTCTAATGGTCAGCTTGAATTCTCCACTTTGATTAGGAAGACTGACTAGCGAAAAGGGATGCGGTTCGCGTAATTTTGGTACCCGCGGGAAAGACAAAAAAACAAAGTCTCCTGCTTGTAAATCAAGCTGCTGGCTCTGACGTCCTCCCAAAGTCAGTTCACGTACACGATCAGATAAGCTATGATTTTGAATTAATTTAAGCTCTGCTTGTCCTTTGCGTCCATACCAGCTAACTTTTGTTCGCAAATAACTAAGCGCAGTCAGCAAACTTAAACCGTCAAACCAAATCATAAATGATGTAATGGATCTGATATAGTCAATTAGTTGGACGTGGATGAAAACTAATATGACAGCTGCCAAAAGTAATTTATGAAGCAGCATGGTAATTTCGTGTTTAAAAATCTTTTCAAGAATTTTCTTGAATTTTGATAGCAAGGAAAAGCGACTGATTAACCAGCTGGCCAAAAACAACAGTGAATAACCAATCAATCCAGTTAGAATAATTAAGGATAGGTCTCCGGTTTGTTTGATTAATCCACCCGAATGAGTGCCAATCTTATGCAGCCAGGCCAGTCCTAAAGCTGCAATTGCAAGGATTCCGTGAAGCTGATATATACTGGGTAAGCCAACTAGGCGATCCAACCAGCGCGGCTTCGTGCTCAAGTAGACTATTGCAAGCATCCATGCATATGAAATGACTCCGCTATAGATAGCAAGCATTTCATTGGCTGACATTCCTTGCAGTCCTGTAGAAATCGTTTGTATAAAGGGTAAAGGAACAACAAAAAAGAAATTTAGCCAAAAAAGAACTAATTTATATTGTATTTTTCTCAGCATCTGCAAGCCGCCCTTCTGAAAATGGAATAATATTTTTTGATGTAATCATTAATCCGGTTAACTGACACTTGGTTAAGAGACTATTGAAATTTTGCTGACCAGCAACTAAGGCAGCTGTTGCCCAGATATCTGCCCAGGTCAAGCTGTCGGAAACGATAGTAGCTTGCAGGAGAGAATGATCTGTCAAATTAGCGATGTGCTGTCCACGCTTGCTAAAGCCAGAAGTAGCGACAGCACCATTTTTCAATTTGTAAACGGCACTCAAACTATCAAGTTGGCTGGGGTTTTCGATTCCAATTTCCCAGTAAAAAGAGCTTCCATATTGTGTAGCAAATTGTAAATCACCGCCACCATTCAGTGAAATACCAATCACTGGCGGATGGTTTCTAAGAAATGGGGACAACAGATTATTAAAAATCTCCTCGATTGCCCAGCCTTTAACCAAACCTGTTGGATTAAATTCAGTCGCATAATAAGGATCGAAGAAACCAACAGTCGTTTTAGCGGCCGCTTTGGCTAGCTCAAAGACGGTATGAAAGCTTGTATTTTGCATAACCTGTAGATCACCTGCTTGATATTTTTTTAATAACGAATCCTGTCTAAAGGGAGAAAAAATATGATCAACAACTTGCAATCTTTGCTGTACCTGTGTTAATAGGTGATCAATCCAATAATCTGCCACAGGTATCTGTGTTTCACAAACCAAGGTTAAGGTGAACGGAATATTCATCATATTAATTACGCGATCATAGAATTGATAATCTTTTTTTACTTCCATGTCAGTTACCTCCTAACAATTGCGGTGCTTAAGCTTGCCGTGCCTGAATTAGAGCACTTTGCAAAGAACCTGTAAAACCCTTCCAGGTTTCGGTTGCTCCGGAAATTTGCTGGATGTTTGCTGATTGACTCTTAACTGCTTCTTGCCGGTAAACTGGTAAGACTTGCCGATTAAGTTCAACTGAATGCGAATGTGTATTCGGATATTTAAGAACGGTAATCTGAGTTAGTCGATTGTTAGCAATTTTAATTTTCAATTGGACATTGCCCCAGGCAGTTGCGGTACTTTTTCCAACATATTCACCATCTTTGTAGTTTCGCTGCTTGTTAGTGCTGCTTGAAACGGCAGAACTGGCTGAACTTGAATTATCAGCAGTACTGCTTACTGTATTATTACTTGCTGCATTATCGTTGCTAGCTAGGGGCTTATACAAGACAAAATAACTGTCTAATACAATAGCTATTGCAACTGTCAGTGATAAGGAAACAACTACTATTTTATGATACATATTTACACCTCTATCTATATTCTCAACAAGCTGATTAATTCTTTTTCTAGATAATATGCTAAATAATGAGATAAAGCCACTTATAATTCATGAAAGCAATCTGAGAAATTCTCAGAAAAAAGCAGGCAGCAGCTGATACAATGTTTTATAGAAACCAACATGCTATTATGATTTATGTAGTACGATGGTAAACATAGAAAGGAGAATGCAATGAGTAATACTATTATTAAAAACAAGACGATTTCAACTCGTGTCACACCTGGCATCAGTGAACGGGCTAAAGCTAATCTAGCAAAACAGGGTCTAACCGTTTCTGAGTATCTCCGTTTATCGTTAGTTAAGGCGGCCAATAATGAAGTTCGTTTAGTTAGCTTTTTAGATTCACCAGAGGCTTTAATAGCTAAAAAGGAAGCTGAGACTGGTCAGGTCAAAAATATCGGTTCATTGACTGACTTTAATAATTGGATCGATAAATTAGATGCAAATTAAACAGACTAGAACCTTTGAACGTGAATTAAAAAGATTAGCAAAAAAAACACTTTCCGATAACGATCTTAAAACCTTGTTTAAAAGCAGTTGTTGAACAAGATGTACTTGTTTTGAAACGGATTAAAGATCATGCACTAAAGGGTAATTGGCAAGGGTATCGTGAATTTCACCCTGCCAGATATAAAAACTACGGTAACAATTATGATAGCTGGATTGTTATCTATCAGCTAGATCATAACGAATTAGTTTTATTGTTGGTAGCCACTGGGTCTCATGAAATCTTGAATCAATAGCTGAATTTGGGCGTCTTTTTATTTGAAATAAGCATAAACAACCCCCGATATCTCCATCATAGATATTGGGGGTTATTCTTTCAACATTTTCGAGGGGTTATTTGTATTTATAGTCCCTGATTACTTTAATTGAGTATGGTTCATAAACAGTTCACTGATTGGTTTCCAATTTGGAGATGTATCTACATTTTCACTCCATTCCGTGTTATTGAACATCAAAACGCCCTTATGTTGCAAAGACGGTCGAATAAAAGCAAAATCAACATTCTTATTACAGTGATTGTTAGTATAGTTTTTTAAAGCATTAAATTTACTTTGAGCATATGGATCTATATTTTGGCCTTCCGCCCCTTTAGTTTCTAAAATATACTTTCTACCACTTGTTCGCTAGCATTTAAAATCATTTTTTTCGTTTATTTATCTATCAGCCAACCATTTCATTCTAATTCCAGTTTATCAAATCTAAGAAATAAGCCAATTCAAACTTTTCCATTGCTGTAAGTTGCTTTATAGACTAACGATGCAAATCTGACTGTCTGTGCATCCATCTTGACTGGGTATGGCGCAAGTTGATAATTGACTGTCTGAACAATTTCGATGGGCTGCATCTGACTATCCTTGTTTACTAAAAATATTTGATAGGAACCCGCTGTGATTTTACCATGGTAGCTTAACGATGAACTGCCTGATTTTAATCCATGTTTTAGTAGATAATGGCGTTTCGTCCGGTAATTTATCAATTCTCCGGATAATTTTGAGCCCTGCGGAACTGCCACTGAAAATAGCGTAGCTTCATGCTTGATGACCATTTGCTGAGAAACAACCTTCCCAGGCTCTACCCAAGTCTCCTTCGCGTGATACTGCAAGGAAAGCTGGCTTCCTTGTGCAGCGATAATCTGTCCCGCAGGTTCATGCCAATTAGCAAGATTGCTCAAAACCACAACTAGGCAAATAACAAGCGGACCTAGCTTAGTGCGCAGAGAACTGACCAATCTACCCTGTATTTCTTGGACCTTTTGGATCTTTGTTTCTTGTATGGGCAAGGTATTGATAACTAATAATAATGGTAAAAGAGCCTGCCCATAGCGACCTTCTGACTCCCACAACAGCATGTGAAAAAACACGTATCCGCTTGCCACAATGATAGCCAGCTCACGAATAGAATCAAGTGCTGTCTGCCGTTTAAGCAATTCTAAACATTTGCTTAAAGCAATCAAATAGACCCAGATGAAGCCGCTGCGCATAATTGCCTGACTTAAAACGTGTACTTTTGACTGCCAATTGACATAAACTCGCGGTACTTGAATAAAGCCCCCAGTATAAGCACTCTGAATGTCATTAACACTTAACAAAATTCCAATTCGCGAAACCCACTGTCGTAATACTCCACCAATTCCTAAGCGGCTTAAACGCTCTGGCAAAGCCTTGGCAATATATGACTTTCGAGAAGCCTTAGATGGTAAGCTAATCATTTTTTCCACATCATTACCATCATAAGTGCCATGACTGGCAGGATTGTAGCTCATCCAAATCCAATGGGTCAACGGAAATTGATAGCGGCTGTTGGATTTGAAACCTGCAGCGGCACTAACCGCCTGACTAGCTGGAAACGTTGCCGCAAAAGCAAATAAGATCACGGCGAGTGGAATAATCATTTTTCTCAAAACCTGTTTTTTATACATAAATAAGTCAATGATTAAAATCAGAATTGCAACTGAAAGAATAATCAGATTGGCTTTAATTAACTGGCCACAAACGATTATCAGAAATAAAAAAATTGCACTAACAAATTGAGTTTTTTTACTCTTAGGCCAGCGTGCTAACAAGTTAAAGGTCAATAACAATATCAACAGGATTGGCAAATCGGAATAGAAGACTTGTAGGTAATACGTATAGGCAAATGGACCTAATAGGAAAAAAAGAGCTAACGCTAACACCTGCGTATGACTTTTAACAAAATTCAGACAAGTTTTCAGGCTTAAAATAATGAACCCATCCAAAAAAAACAAGGATAGTATGTGTAATGCAGCATTAGTCGATATCTGGAATACATTTGTTAACCTTAGCCACAAGGACAAGAAATAAGCCAAGGGAACATTATTGGAATAGCGCCAAAAATATGTTGAGTTATCCCAATCAGGATGATTGTGGCTCAGTAATTCCGCCTCATGAAGCACACGAAACGGATCATGGTAAACGGTTGCTGGAAAAAAGATTAGAATCAACAATTGGATGACTAAAATCAGACCCATTACCAGATAAATTATTTGCGAAACCCTGCTTTTTGAGAGTGAATTCGCCCAGCAAGCAAATTTTGGCAAACAAAAACCAATCCCTAGCGATAACGCACTGACAATTAATGTTTCGCTAAGATTCTGTGGATAAAATAAATTTGAAATAATTCCGATCATCAAGGACATTACCAAAGAAATTATAAAGAATTGTTTAAAATACTTCATATGCGTTTCCTGCCTTAATGAATTGAGTAAAGTATGTCATTTCTTATGTTCGAAAAAGTTTTTGCCTTTTATCAATTTTCTCTATTCATTTGAAAACATCTTTCCCCAAAATCTAAAATAAAATAGCTTCATGACTTCCCACCAAGTAATGGCTAGCAGCAGACTACCGCAAACATCGCTAAAAAAATGTGCCCGTAAATATAATCGTGTAAATCCAATTAGAATCACCCAGCAAATTGATAATAAAGAAATAACAAATTGCAATTCTTGATCTTGCAGCCAAGGAACAATGAAATAAAGAACTGCTAAAACAACAATCGCTGTTGCAAAAGTATGACCACTTGGAAAGCTAAAACCGCCATTCTTGATAACTTGGTTTGCTGGCCTAGAGCGGTGAACGAGTTCCTTTATAATTAAAGCAACTGCACAGCCGCTGAACTGGGTAATCATTAACCACCCCGCATTAATCAAGTTGCGTTCCTTCCGCCACAGTAAAAAAGCAATTAGTATTGTCCAGCAAATATCAATAAATGGACTGCCTAGAACGGCAATTAAGCTGATATACTTCGTAGCAACAGGATTTACAACGGGTGCAATCAGATTTTGAACTGCTGTATCAAGTGTCTGCAGCCAAATCGCCGAAGTTTTAATACTAATCGTCAAGGAAATAAACAATAATGCCGTTACTCCGCCAACTATTGTTAAAAGTTTATTTTTTCTCATCCAAATCACCTTGTTTAATGATTTCATATACATACTCGCTATCATTAGAGTAAACAAAAGAGCTATCTAAAAGATCATTATCATAACAGTGTCCTTCTGGCATTCGGCGTATTCGCCCGATTGATTGTATCGTAAAATTATGAGAACTATTTAACCGCAGTTTAACTAAAATCTTAGCTCTTGGGGCGTCCCAGCCAGTAGAAACAGCCTGTTTCATTAAAAGGTAATTTAATTTCGAGTTATTCATAGAAATATTTTGAACATTTTTGTGAACACCAGACAGCCATATTGCTACTTCACTCTCTTCTTGCCCCAATTCATTGATTAGATAAGATTTTACTTT
This sequence comes from Oenococcus alcoholitolerans, assembly GCF_051852995.1. Lineage (GTDB taxonomy): Bacteria > Bacillota > Bacilli > Lactobacillales > Lactobacillaceae > Oenococcus > Oenococcus alcoholitolerans. Next base: position 33,549 of record NZ_CP176039.1, on the reverse strand, counting down.
TTTTACCTTTGTTTCCACTTCTTCATTAGACTTTTTTTTATCAGGGAACTGAATCAATACAAGCGGATTAATATTCTTTTTCAGTGATTTAAATGCTGACTTTATTTTTATCCTTTTTTCATTTGCCACATCTAAAAAATCTTCATCGCTTGAATGCAATTCAAGCTCATTTCCTGCACCATTGAACTGGTCATTTAAAACAACGGACCTAGTTATTAGACCTGCTGAAATAACCTCATCTTCTGTAATTAAAACGTGATTAGCTAATGAATCTTCTAGAGGGGTCGCACTTGCTTTAAAAATCATATCTGCATCGAATATATCAATAACATACTGGGCCTTTGTAGTTTGATTACGGTGTTCTTCGTCAATAATCAAGATGAAGGTTATTCCACGCTCTTTAGAACTCTTAACGGCTTCAAATAAATTGGTTCTCTCTCCATCTCGTAGGGCAATGTTTTTTTTGTTATTCACCATTTTCCAATTAAGAAACGTTACTGTCCCTGGCAAAAAGCCATTAAACAATGACTCCATTAAAAATACAGGTCTGACAAGTAATGAATTATTACTTGTTTTGGACCATGATTGCTCTTCTAATTCACCTGAGCCAGGTGTCAGCCATACAAAAGCTATATTTGATGAATTATCATTTTGAATTATGTAATCCATTAGCTTGATTAAAATAGCAGTTTTTCCAGATCCAGTCGGAGCCTGCAAAATGGTGCTGTTTTTTGGGGAGCTTCCATATTTTCTTGTTATATATGACTCATACAACTTAATTACTGCCCTATTTTGGAAATCATATTCTCTAAAAGCCACTTATATCCACTCCCTTAATTCTTCTCTAAAAAACTTCTCGGGTATATCAATAATTTTTACGTTTGCCAATTCATATCTTTCTTGTTCACAATGAAAACTAATTATTACCGTTATAGCATTTATTCGGATATATTAAAAATTCGGGGAACTAAAATTATTTTTTATTATTGGAAGATTTCTGGATATCTTAATACCATATTCGAAAAAGGAATTTACAAGAATTTTCTGAATCCAATTTTTATTGTGAACAAAACAATTTTCTTTTTTAAAAGTAAAATAAGTTGTATTGATTTTTTAAGGAGTTTGAATTGGTATCTTATAAAGAATTAAAAATAGGTAAACATCATATACCTACTTGGGATGGTATGGCCTCAGTAGTTTTAGAAACAGCAGCTAAAAAAACTGAGTGGCATGGTATAGATCTTTTGCAAACGGCTGTTAATAGTATTGGTTTGCCAAAAAATCTTTATGATCAATCTTATCCTAAATATCCAGACGGCCGTATTATTGATGATCGTGCCGGTTGGGCAATTAGTGAGCTCACAACCGCTGGCTTACTGATGAGGCCAAGGAGGGCAACTTATACAATCACCGATTTAGGTAGACAGGTTTTTGCCAAGTATGGTTACAAATTAGATGGCAAAATCATTCATGCTCAAGCTGCCTATCAGATGCACACACAAGAATTAAAAGAACGGAATCAGACAACTGAGGTTAGTAATGTTTCTGACAATCCTGCCGAAGAGGAATTATCCAAATCTAGTTTTATTAAAGAAATTAATGAGCAAAGCACCAAGTATAACAATGAAGTAGCGACTGATTTGTTACAGAGAATCCGAGAGTCTGAGCCAAATTTTTTTGAGAATTTGGTTGTTAAGTTATTGGTCGCAATGGGCTATCAAGGTAATGACGGTACTTCCTGGACGACTCAGCTCACTAATGATGGTGGGATCGATGGTGTTATTAACCAAGATCCATTGGGTACAAGCACTGTTTATGTACAGGCCAAAAGATACAAAGAAGGGAACGTTGTACAGCGTCCTGAAATTGACGCTTTTTATGGCGCTCTCCATCGCGCAAGCGCTGATCGCGGCGTCTTTATAACAACTTCGAAATATTCCCAAGGTGCGATTGAAGCGGCTAAAAGTGATTCCATCATCACAATTGATGGGATTCGTTTGACTAATTTAATGTTGAAATATCAAGTTGGTGTTCAAGTTAAGCACCATTTTGATTTATTTGAAATAGATGAAGATTTCTTCGATGCTGATATTTAAGATTAAGAGAAATCTTATTTAAATAAGATAATTTTTGGGGCAGCTTGATCCCAATGTATTCTGTAGACTCTTCACAATATATCGATGTGGTTGCAATGATTATTTACGCTTTGTTCTATCTTCTGAACCGTCAAGAATAAATTGTATTATTTTAACAAAATCAATTAAAGTTATCTATTTGACTGCTAGTGATAGCTAGCCTACGTGGATTGTAGTCAATACGTGAGACAGATTTTAAGAGAGATCAAGAACCGCGTTTAGCTTCCACAGCTCAAATAAATCATTAATTTCGATTAATAACTTATTTGAACCATGGAAAGCATTAAATCAGGCGGCCATTTGGTTGCAAGTGTTGCGATTTCAACCTGCAAGGGGGTCTGGTAGCCCAGTGAACTATGAATTCTTTTCCTATTATAAAAGGAATGGACATATTCAAAAAGGACTGCAGCGGCAGTTTCATAGTTCTTAAAGAACGGCACTGGGTAAACGCATTTCTTTTTGAGTGAAGCATGAAAAGATTCCATTGGGGCGTTGTCATACGGGCAACCCTTACGGCTGTCCGAGTGGCGGATATGTAGTTCATTTAAGCGTTTGTTATATTCATCGCTGGTGTACTGCGTACCCAGCTCACTGTGAATGATGAGCTCTTCAGTAATTGTCCGATTTTTAACCGCGCTTTCAAGTGTCTTTATGATCAGCTTGGTAGCCATTTTTTTTGAGAATGAATACCCGATAATTCGTCTTGAGTGCAGATCCATGATGGTTGATAAGTAACACCAACCATCACGCTTCGTTTGAATATAAGTAATATCAGTTGTCCATTTCTGATTTAAGCCAGTGGTGGAGAAATCCTGCTTAAGCAATTGGGACGCTGTTTGAATCGCTTGTTTGGAGGAAGAGGTGACCTTCCACTTCTTGATGGCAATCGAGTGAATATCCATCTCCTTTATGAGCCGAGAGACTCGAAGAGGACTGCAGCGGCGCTGCAGTGGTTGAAGTTCCAGATTCAATTCATAGTGAATCTTCATGACGCCATATCTTTGTTTGAATTCAACGAAGATGCAAAAGATCCGCTGTTTCAGATCTTTGTCTTCCAGACTTCTTTTTGAGGGCTTGTGGACTTTATAGCGATAGTAATGCGCTCTTGAAAGCCCGAGGACTCGGCACATCTTAGTTACCTGGTAATTTTGGCTTTCTTGTTGGATATAATCAAAGATATCGGTTATCTCTGCGCAAGGAAGCTGAGGGCTTTTTTTAAGATTTCGTTCTTCTCGGATAAAGCAGTTAAGCGTTTCTCCATTGCTTTAATCTCATCAGGAGTCTTACCTGACTTGTTATGAACAGTGGAATAGCCAATGCCATATTCTCTGGCAAGTTGAGCAGCGGATTCACCTTGTTTATAGAGATTGATAATATTCTGTTTGAATTCTTTGTCATAATGAGTTGGCATGTAAAAATTCCTTTCTTTTAAGAGACGATTGACTTACTATACCCTTTCTTAAAAGTTGTCTCAGGAACTAGCTTACATCCATCAACAACTGGTAACGATTCAGCTAAAAACGGTTGACCAAAATAACCACCATTTGCCGGATATAACGACTTTAATTCATGGCTACAATGCTAATGATATTGTGGTTGATTCTGATTGTTTTGTCCCGCTACAAGAAATTCGCAATGTGGCATACAAAAAGACGGAGAAGCTATAAAAATTAGCTCTCCGTCTTTTATTAGCGCTTTATTTGCTGTTGTTCATCTTGTCTTGGCTGTGTAATCTTTGGATTTTGTCTCACAAAATTTTGAAACTATTTTTTAGCTCAACTGCTTATTTCTTGGTACACTATAACGAGCTTGCTTTAATTGATAACATTTTGAGGATTACCTGATAGATACGCCCTTACATTAGCGATGGTTATATTCAACAACCGTTTTCTTGTTTCGTACGGTGCCCAAGCAATATGTGGCGTAATATAGCAATTTTTTGCTTTTAGCAGGGGACTGTCACTATCAATTGGTTCTTTTTGAACAACGTCAGTAGCGTATGCGTAAACCTTATCTTCATTCAAGGCTTTCTTAATATCCTCCTCATTAACCAGTTTGCCTCGCGCTGTGTTTAGCAAAATAACACCGTTTTTCATTTTTGCAATCGTGTCATTATTAATTAAATGCATTGTCTCCGGCGTTTGAATTACGTGCAAACTAATAACATCTGATTTCTTTAAAAGTTGATCAAGAGACACTTGTTGAACCCAAGTTTCAGAAACTTTTTTAGGGCGATGATTATAAAAAATGACTTTCATAGAAAAGGCGTGTCCTATTTGGGCAACCTTTTGAGCAATATGGCCGTATCCGATTAATCCTAAAGTTTTGTCTTTTAATTCTAATAGCGGCTTATCCCAAAAAGTAAAGTCAGGTACCTGTGACCATTTATTTTCATGAACAAGCCGATTATGCAAGCCAACCTGACTTGTTGCTTCTAATAGTAATGAGAAAGTAAATTGTGCTACTGCATCACTAGCATATGTGGGAATATTGGTTACTACGACTTTATTTTTATGAGCACTTTTAATATCAACGACATCGTAACCGGTTCCCATAATTCCAATATAATTTAGCTTCGGAACTTTACTAATCACGTCGTCATCTAGCGGAGTTTTATGCGTGATAACAATTTCAGCGTCACTAATTCGTTTTATAATTTCATTCTGATCATTAACTGGTGTACGGTCATAAAAAGTACATTCGCCTAAGTCTTGCAATAAGTGCCAATTTAAATCTTTATTTAGCTCATAACCATCTAGAAGAACAATTTTCATCGTGAGCTATCTCCTATCGTTTTAGTGTTTCGCCTGTATTCCGTTCTGCTTGTCTAATTTCCGGATTCTGCCTCACAAAATCTTGCAACTGTTTTTGCGTTCGATCACTAATTTCTTGGTGCACATCGTTTAACTGGTTTTTTAGTTCTGATTTCTGTTGGGGATCAGTCGCTTGCTTAATTTGTTGTTGCAAGCCTTAAGTTATGGATTGAACGAGTTAATTTAAATTCTTAATATTACTGATTATTCATTTGACTAGTTTTGTATTCAGGGATCTATGAGGTCTATAACCCTATTTAAAAAGATCTGAATGCGATCCAGTGTCAATGAAGCGTACAAAATCACCATCATACTTATAAATTAATAACCAGTCTGGTTTGATATGTAAATCACGCTCTGGCTTTCGATTAACCAAAGGGTGATCGTTATAATGTGGGTCTAACGGTTCATCTCGTAATAGTTTACGATAAACGGATTCAAAGTACTCTTTCTTATAGCGCCCTCCCTTTAAAATTGTCTTATAATGCTTTTTAAATTGACGCTCAAAGGCGGGTTTATAAACAAATTCATTCATTTAACCAATTCAGCCCTTCCTCAGGGTCGTTAAACTCAACGTAATCTTGACTTTTGATAGCTTTTTCTAAACGCGGATTGGGTTGAGACACTTCAAAGGGAATCCCACCGGCTTCAATGGATTTTTTTGCAAAGATACGAAATGCTTCTCCAGGAGTTAAACCTACACGGTTCAGGACAATTTCAAAGTCCTTCTTTTCTTTATCACCAATTCTAAAATGTACTTGGCTAGTCATAAATATCGCCTCCAGAATTATGGTACCAAATGGTACCATAAAAAGCAAATACTTTATTTAAATTCAATGATAGTTAATAGTTTTTCTGTATCAACTTGATCAACCTGGTTGTTGCGATCATTAAAAATGATCAAAAAAAATAACCGCCTTGACCTGCACCCCTAAAGTTTTCCAACTTTAGGGGTGTTTATCAGTTATAAACCCTCAGACTTGGTATTAAAAAGTAATCAAAGCTTTTGAAAAAGATAATAAATTTTAACAACAATTCGCTTTTGTTCATCCAAAGGGGGCAAGGGGAAAATTTGTGATGCTAAGAATTGTGTGCCAACTCTGGGCATTTTTATACCATACATTGATTGGTTTATAGTATTGACAAAATAGGGTGAGAGTAGGCAATACCTTAAATAGGTTGGTAACAAGCCATTTAAGGTTTGTATAGGAAATATTTCTGTACTTGTATAACCGTTAAATGGAGCAATCTCAACTTTTTTAAATATGGCCTTAATTTTCCATATAAAACACTTAAAACACTTTCCTTATTAACTTTATATTTATTACTTTTAAAATGCACATGGGGCGTTTTTCGTGATATGTTATTGAAACCACCGCCATTTTTATTAACGTCTTTCATATCAACAACCCACTCACCATCTATTATTTTATCTCCAGAAACAGATTCAAAATTTCCAAATAAAGTAGCGCTTTGTAATCTTGTCCATTCCCAACCAGCAGGAATTTCAAATGGAATTTCTTCTTGAGTGATTTCAGTTAATTTTTTTGATCGCTTGATTTTCTTTTCTTTGATTAATTGGGATTTTTCAGCCCTAATTGTCTTTAGCAATTCACTAGCAGGCTCATTTGTAGGATCTTGCGCAACTAGTTTACCTTTGCTCCTATACTGAAATTTGAGACCAAAATCATTAGATTTTGTGTCATAATAAACCAAACCAGATAGGAGCTATCTTATGACTAAGAGATATTCAGATGGCTTTAAAACCAATATTATTAAGCCATAGCAACAAGAAAAGCGTTCAAAAGTCTCTCTTGCTAAAGAGATATGATGTTTGGATCAATCGGTCAATCATGCCCAACCCATTCGTTTTCCCAATGGCGGCACTGTTAGTGCCACTCAATTTAAGGATTTGCAAAAGAAATATCAAGAAGCTCTAGAGGAAAATAAAATTTTAAAAGCAGCGATGGTGTTACTAAGAAAGCGTTGGGTCGGACTAAAGCCATTCAGTTTATTGATCAACAGTTAAATAAATACCGCCTAAGACTGGTAATAAGCACCTTAAGGCTAGCCAAAAGCACTTATTACCGTTGGCGAAATCATTAAATTAGTCATCATAACCAACAAGGGGTCAATGGAACAGCCATGCGAAAGTAGTAGGAAGACGAATTAACTAAGCATTAATTACGCTTACTGTTCGCCTTTTTGTTTGAGTTCTTTGAGCTTTAAGCGACTCTAAAAAGTTCCAGCCGAGATCTGATTGGTTGTCAGACAGCGTCATCCATCTGTTTAATATTAGCAGTTCCTTTCTGATTAGGCTTGACAGTTTTAAAGTCTTGTTTTAATTCATTCAGAATAGGTTATACTAAACGAAAGATCAACTCCTAGAAAATGGTTTTGTGGCAAACACCAATTTAAGGAAGGCTGATCTTTTTGTTCGAACGTTGTTCGGATTAATTTTACAATCTACCTATTAATTAAAGATTATCACGGCTATCTTAAAACTGTCAAAAACGAAGATTTCAAATTAACTTTTTCAGGTATCATTTATCAATAAATTCTAGGTGAATCCTGAGTTTTAGACCAAAAAGCCCTTCAGCACCAACAAATCACTATGCAATATATCTATTAGTGCCGAAAGGCTTTTGTTAAAGACACTTCAAATAGTGATTGGGATTTTTTCCTTTGAATTCGGTGGCCTACTTGTTTTGCTTAGAAAAATTGGCGCAAAATATCTTTTAGTGGTGGTAGTTCAGGTATTTTTTTCTCTTCTTTAAGATATTGGATGCCAAATTTCATGTATCCTTTAGCTTCCTGACCGACAATCTTGCCCGGCAAAGGTGCATCATCACTGACATAAGCATTGATCAGTACCGGCTTATTCTGGACCCGATAGGCTCTGTTCAATGCGTTCTTAAATTCTTCGGAAGTTTTAGCAGTAATGCCAACACCGCCAGCCGCATCGGCAAATTTGGCGTAATCCATATCCTGTAAGTCGATTTGATAATTTAATTGGCCGGCGGCCTGTTGTTCGTATTCAATAAAGGCCAGCTTTGAATTATTGAGTACGATATTAATTAATGGTAACTTGTATTTAACTGCCGTAATGAAATCCTGCATGACCATTGCAAACGCACCATCACCATTAACCGAGATAACCGGTCGATCGGGATAATTTATTTTTGCTGCAATCGCTCCCGGTAATGCACATCCCATTGTCCCTAAGTAAGAGGACAAGATAAATTTTTGTGTTGGTGATACGTTTAAGAAACGGGCGCTCCAAGAGGTGGCTGTTCCAACATCAATTGAATAAATTGTATTAAGCGGTGCCGTTTCATTAATATCGTTAAATAATGCTTCGGGTGCAACTGGCTTGGAATCGAGTTCACGTTTGCCGGTCATCCAACGATTCCAGTTAGCAACATTTTCCTGACAGGCCTTTAAGAAACCATCATCAGGATGGAGGATCGTTGTTTCAGAATAATTAAGTTGCTTTATAACGTCTTTGATATCGGCTACCAATCCAACATCAGCCGGATAACGTTTTCCGATTGCTGACGCACTGGTATTGATTTGGATGCTTTTGGCCGTCCCTGGTTTGGGCAAGTACGCGGTATAGGGATAATTTGTGCCGAACATTAGAAGCAGATCGGTATTTTGCATGGCTTCATAAGCCGGCTTTGTCCCCAACTTACCAACATTTCCCAGCGAATTAGGATGACTGTCGCCAATAATCCCCTTTGCGGGCAACGTTGAAATAAACGGAATATGGTTTTGCTCTAAGAAGGCCGCAACCTGGCTGCCAGCTTTTTTTGCCCCCAAGCCAACCAATGCAAGCGGTTTTTTGGAATCGCGAATCAGTTTAGCGGCTGTATTAAGGCGATTGTCATCCATTTGTGGTGATGTCAATTGGAAAGAAGAAGCGGAACTGATATAGTGGTCGCTGACCCTTTGTTCCGGAAGGTTATCCGGAATGGTTAAAACTGCGACTCCATGTTTCTCATAAGCCGTTCGAATGGCTTCATCAACGATTTCAGCTAAATTGTCAGTGGCAGAAATTAGTTTATTATAAACCGCAACGTCCGCAAATAGTTGTGGTGTATTAACTTCTTGGAAGTATTCCTCGTTTAAAAACTGGGTATCAACCTGACCAAGTAAAGCCAGTACTGGCACGTGATCCATTTTGGCATCATAAAGGCCATTTAACATATGAATTGCGCCTGGCCCACCGATTGAAAGACAGACACCAAGCTTACCGGTTAACTTAGCCTCGGCCGCTGCTGCCAAGGAAGCAACTTCTTCGTGACGGACTTGGACAAATCCGATCTGATCCTGTTGTTTGCGTAAAGCATCGACAGTTGTATCGATGGAATCCCCCGGTAGTCCATAAACGTGTTTTACATGCCAATCAATTAAGACGTCGACTAATTGTTCAGAAGCTTTTTGAGCCATATTGCGTCATCCTTTCTATAAACGATGTTAAGAAAGCTTACTTTCATTGTAGACAATTTAAATGGAATTGCAAAAGGCAAATTCTATAATTAATCCGAACAAAAATAAAAAAAGGCCCAAAGCAATCCCTTACAATGGTAGTAGTTAATTCCAACCAGCTATAAGGAGTGATTACTTTGGTACTTCTACTTTATCACGTTTTCAACGTGGTGCGCTAGCTCAACCGGTCAGTGAAGGCCATCATACTTACCAAGATATGGCTGACGCCTTAGGCGTTGCCAAATCAACTATTAGCTATGAATTAGATCGGGTCAAACCCTATGATCCCGAATTAGCGCAACAAGCCGCAGATCATAAAAGGCGGGCTTGTGGTCTCCATTCGATTCTAACGCCATCATTGACAATTTTAATTACCAACCACCTACGTTTAACTTGGTCACCAGAAGCGATTGCGACAGCTTTTAACCTGAGCACCGCTTCAATTTATAACTGGCTTAAGCTTGGCTGGTTACCTTTCAACTTGGCTGATCTACCTAATCGAAATGTCCGACAGCGCCGAGCTAATGAGCATCGTGGCACATTTACAAGTGGGACTTCCATTGAACAACGACCAAAATCTGTCAATCAGCGATTAGCTTTTGGTCATTGGGAAGTCGATACGGTACTTTCTAGCCGAGGTCAGTCACGAGCATGTTTGGTCACTTTTGTAGAACGTAAAACCCGGCTTCTATGGGCTATCAAAGCCCCTAATCGCACCGCCAAGACCTTAAATGATACCTTTGGAAAGTTTATGGGACCTTCGGTTCCCAAGTGAAATCTATAACTGTTGATCATGGTAAGGAGTTTGCCGATTATCGATCCATAGAACAAGACTATCAGATTAAAGTTTATTTTTGTCACCCGTATTCACCATGGGAACGGGGATCCAATGAATATTTCAATCGACGGTTACGTTGGTTTTTCCCGAAAAAGACTAACTTTGACCAGATAACGACTGATGAAATCCTGGCAGCACTTGAGCTTATTAATCAACGACCATTAAAAATCCATCATCAACAGACTGCCATTGAAAGTTTCCGGGCTTGTTCGGATTAAACTTGTAATTTGCCGTATAAAATAAAAAAACTGATATTAGCTTTTATGTTCCACCAATATCAGAGAGTATAGACCCAGATTTTCTTGCTGAGCTTTTTTTAAAACCAAATTTTGCTGGCAATTAAAACTCCAATTGCCAAAATTACTGATGAAATGAAAGCTGCAGCAAATGCCGGCAACCCTCTTTTTAAAATAACTCTAAAATTAACACTCATACCTAAGGCTGCCATTGCCATCCCCAAAACAATATAAGCTACTTTAACCAAGGCTGTTAAAGCTGCTGTACTAAACGGCAAAAAAGTTCCTAAAACACTTGCTAAAATAAAGCCACCCATAAACCAAGGAATCGGTAATTTAGTTTTTTTATCACTAACTGGTTGCGTCTTTTGACTGTGTTTTTGATACCAGAAACCAATGGCTAACGCTGCCGGTGCCAACATTAAAACACGAGATAACTTAGTAATAATTGCATTGTCTAAACCGATTGAACCAGCAGCACTGCCAGCAGCAACGGCATGAGCTATTTCATGCAATGATCCGCCGACAAAAACTCCAAACTGAGTGGCATTTAACCCTAACAAAGGTTTTAAGCCCAGATCGATAAAAGTAAAAATTGTTCCCATAATTGCCACAATTGCCACGGCTAAAACTTCATTCTCCCGTTGACGTTCAGCTTGTTTTGCCGGCACTTTTATCTGCGGAGAAATTCCCATTACTGCTGCTGCCCCACAAATTCCAGTTCCACCGGCTGCCAGAATAGCTAATTCTGGTTCGATTCCAAATTTTCTTTCTATAAAATAAGTCAAACAAATCGTTCCACTAACCACGACCACCGCCAACAGAATCGTTTTAATTCCCGCTTGTGCCAATTGAATTAAATTTAGCTTAAATCCTAATAAAATAATTCCTAAACGCAAAAACTTATTTGAAATAAAACCAATTCCAATTCCAGCCTGACTCTTCAAAGTTCCTGCTGTTTGAAATATCATCCCTAAAATCAAAGCAATAATTAAAGCTCCAAATAACGAAAAATATGGCAATTGTGCTAACAAACTACCAATCACAGCACAAATCAGTGTCATCGCAGTTGCTAACCAAAAACTCTTTGTTTTTAAAACTGCTGAAAATTTCACTAGTATTCCCTCCCAAGCAATGCTTTAATAATACCAACTATCATTCATAAAATAAAATTATGATTTATTATAGTAATATAATGAATACTTATGGGAGCTTGCGATGATAACTGCTGAATATCAAACTTTTTTAATTTTAAGCGAAACCCTTTCTTATACTAAAACAGCGGCTAAGCTTTTCATTTCTCAACCAGCTGTCACCCAACAAATTCAACGGCTTGAAAATCAATTAGAAATCAAATTAGTTGATTATCAGCGTCCTTATCTGAAACTTACACCTGCTGGCGAAAAATTAGCAGTTTTTCTTACCCGAATGCGTTCGCAAACAACACAGTTAATGGAGACTTTACAAGATGATCACCAAAAACACGAGATTCAATTCGGAATCACTCGTTCATTAGGTGAAGTTTTTGGTAGTCAGTTGATTGAATTTTTTTTGCAACTCAAAAGTGATTTGCAAAAAATTAGTTGTTTAGCTGAAAATACACAGCACATTTTACAACAAATCGAACTTGGAAAAATGGACTTTGGCATTATTGAAGGCAATTTTAATAAAGCTAAATTTTCATATCATATCCTCAGCCAAGAAGAGTTCATTCCCGTTTGCAGTTCGACTCATCCCTTAGCAAGAAAGAAAATTGTTAGTTGGAACGATTTAGCGGCCTACCCGCTGCTAATTCGCGAGTCCGGATCTGGATCACGAACCTTGTTAACTGCTTTGGCACAAAAAGAAAACATCAGTTTAAATGACTTTAAGCAGTTAATTACCATTTCTGAACCAACCTTAATTCGCCAATTGGTCTGTGCCGGATCAGGAATTAGCTTTCTCTATCGCTTATTAATCAAAAAAGAGCTAGCAGCTGGGACAATTGCCCATGATCTATATTTTATTTATGCCAAAGAAAATTATTTTGCGCAACAATATTTTAAATGGTTTACAGAACTTAAACAGCAGCTGCAATAAACTAGCAGCTAAAATTTCGAGACCTCTATAAAAAAAAGAATAAGATTTTCAAAGAACTCGAACATTGTTAAAAATTTTAGCTACTTTCAAGAAGCTATATTGATTTTTTACATCTAATGTTAGCCAAGTACATCAATTCTTGCATTTTTTGGTTTCTTCCGCCAATAATTTTATTCCATAATCGCTCATCGCTTTAGATATCTCTAAATTCATTTAAAGAGCACGGACATAGCATTACTTCACTCTTGTAACTTATCAAGCCGTCTTCTAATAGCTTACGATGTATGTTGCTTTGCAATGCTACTAATAATTCCTCAACTGTTTTTGCTTAGAAGTTACAAATCCCCTACAAATATGTCCAATTGACTTTTTAAAATTCGCTTCATATTGGGCTCATTCACCTCAAAAAAGCGGTACTGCACAAAAACGCACAGTACCGCTTCTTAAAGATTTTTCAAGAAAAGATTATAAGCGAACTTCACATGAACGAGCTACTTGCTCAGCAGCCATTCTTCCCTCATAGATTCCCCAAATAACTAGACTTGGGCTACGCCGAGTATCACCAGCCACAAAGACACTTTCTTCATTCGTTGAATAATCATTGTTAATCTTTGTAACTCTAAATGCATCTAAAACCGTTTGCTGTGGACCGGCAAAACCCATTGCTAATAATACTAAGTCAACCGGCTGATCATGTTCTGTGCCCACAACCGGCTTAAATAACCGTGCTTTGCTAGTCGTCATTTTAGTTACTTGACCACTTTTGCCACTAAAACTAATGGCTGTTGTTTCATAAGCAGTTAATGGCTGACCCAATACTTCTTGAGCTTCTTGTTGTCCGTAACCCGTTTTGGCAACCATCGGCCACCGCGGCCAAGGATTGCTAGCAGGCCGTTCTTTAGGTGGTTGTCGAGTTATCTCTAACTGTTGAATTTCTGCAGCTCCTTGGCGAACAGCAGTTGCAATACAATCGTTACCGGTATCACCGCCACCAATTACAACTACTTTTTTCCCAGTTAACAACCGATTGGCCTTAATTCCATCTTGCAAAACTTCTTTAGTTGCTTGGGTTAAAAAGTCGACAGCTTGCATTATTCCCTTCAGATTACGACCAGGCACCGCTAAATCACGTGCTGCTCGGGCTCCATAATTTCCAAGGAAGTAGATGTGGTCAGTACGGGGCTTCAGCTTTTGTCAAAAACGTTGCTATCGAAGAATGAACAAATGCAACAAGAAGTGCCCATCGATGAGCAGTTGAATACATTAAGCGGGTCATTAGATGATTTAACTGCGAAAGTAAACGAAGTTAATGTTCGAATAGATTCAAACAACGAATTAGTCAAGAATTCTGCCGATTCAGAGAAAGAGTTGCATAAACAGGCACTTGAGCTAATGAGGCTTCGGTGCCTTCAAGACGATATTGCCTCCTGCCAATCAAAGGTTAAAGACGTTCAATCTAAATTGAAGAATGCAATCAGCGAGAATAAACAAAACCAGGACGCATTAAATATGATTGATAGTGGTATTGCAGCGCTCAAAGCAAAGACTCAGTATGAGCAGGAAGCAGTTTCCAGAATTAATCATCTTTTAGGATTATTAGAAAACAAGCGCTTTAAATTGTGTCTTTCTGCCGTGGAAGATGGTCTGAGTGGATACTACACAATTGAGGGAAATGATGGGAAGCGACGTCCAGTGTCAGCCCTTAGCACAGGCGAGAAGAACCTTATTACTTTTTTATACTTCTTTTATTTGGTTGAGGCAAAAATGTCGGAACAAAGCCCAATCGCAATTGTTATTGATGATCCAGTTACCAGTAACGACGATCAATCCATGTTTCTGATAGTAACACTTATTCAAAATTTACTTTTTCGAGCAAAGGAAATCAACGTGCAGGGAAGTCAAAAACTCCAGATATTTGTTTTTACGCATAATTCCAGTTTCTATATCAACTTGAAAGAGTGGACAAAAAATCCATATACAAAGAAAAACCACAGTTTTCATCTTTCGGCTGGCCCAATCGGCAGTGTGATTGAACAAATTAAGGATAAAAATGAAGATATTATTAATAATTATGACGAACTTTGGCGTGAAGCCCAGTTTAGTTATCAGCAGGATCAGAAGCAGGCACTTTGGAACCAAATTCGTCGAATATTAGAGACCTACGTCAAATTTAACAATCGAACTGCGAGTTTGGAAAGTGCCGTTCGCGAAAAGATAATTGCAGCCGAAGACGCCGAAAAAAAGCTCATCGCTTTGCAACTTGTAAAAATTGCACATGCTAACTCGCACAGTATTGATGAGTTGATGCAAGATCTTTCTCCGTGGAGTAAGGAACAGATCCGTGATGCATTCAAATTTGTTATGGAATCACTTGGTGGTCAAGAGCACTTTGAAGCACATTGGAATCCGAGTATCGTGTAACAGTATCAGCGGTGGGTGCTTGTGATTATGGAATTTCGTACCTCTTGCTGCATCTTTATCAGGTATTGATTCAAGTACCGTCGATCTAGCCACTCCGCAATCTCTCTCATATCATCGTTTCGCCAGGCGTACATTTGGATGATGTCATCCAGGTACGCCTTTTTCCATTTTCTCATCACCTTTATCGCGCGATGCCTGCCTTGGCAAAGATCCATTATGACAATCTTTTAAGAACTAAACCTAATGTTTTTGGTATAGCTGTGGCCACTGATGATAATGGTATGAATTTTCCATTATCTTTGTTAAACATATCAGCAAAAGATACATATACACTTACATCATTTAAGGTGTTTGCAATATTAGAAGAAAATAAAAGTACACATGCCAAAAAATGTTTACTAAAAGACAAAAACTGTAATCAAAAGATAGACAATTATATTGATCAACTATTAGACATCTCTCAAAAAGATGATTTCTAGCCCGAGTTCGCAATAGTGAAACTACTTTCCAAGCGACAAGTTTAATTATGCAATCTAGGCATGATTATGAATTTTGTATATTATATATGAAAGCGGATCCGTGAAAATGGCTTGACAATAACTAGCTTATAATCGTTGCAATAATCGAGTTTATGAATCATTGAAATTTGTCTTGATAATTGTATCTTTTATAGTTATAGTTTATTTGTGAATTATTTATTAAATGATCTCACAAATAATGAAAGAAGGCTTTTCAGTTATGGCTGAACGTAGTTATGATTTCTTAATGCCAAGTGTTAATTTCTTTGGTCCTGGTGTCATTGAAAAGATTGGTGACCGTGCCAAGATGTTAGGCATGAGGAAACCTGTTATCGTCACTGACAAGTTTTTGGAAGGTTTGAAAGATGGTGCCGTTCAACAAACTTTGGCTTCATTGGACAAATCCGGCGTTGATTACGTTGTTTACAACAATGTTGAACCAAACCCAAAGATCCGTAATATTAAAGAAGTTAAGAAGTTATATGAAGAATCAGGAGCCGACTCAATCATCACGGTTGGTGGTGGCTCTGCTCATGATACTGGTAAAGGTGCCGGTATCATCCTGACAAACGGTGATGACATTACTAAATTGGCTGGTATTGAAACCTTGGACAAGGCTTTACCACCATTGATTGCCGTTAATACGACTGCCGGAACTGGTTCAGAATTGACCCGTCACGCCGTTATCACGAACGAAGAAACACACTTGAAGTTCGTTGTTGTTTCATGGCGCAACATTCCGTTGGTTTCCTTTAACGACCCAACTTTGATGTTGGACGTACCAGCCGGTTTAACGGCCGCAACTGGGATGGATGCCTTCGTTCAATCCATAGAACCTTACGTTTCCGTTGACCACAACCCAATCACAGACTCACAATGTATTGAGGCAATCAAATTGATTGAAACTTCCTTACGTGAAGCTGTTGCAAACGGTCATAATCTAGAAGCACGGACTAAGATGGTTGAAGCCGAAATGTTAGCCGGAATGGCCTTCAACAATGCCAACTTAGGTTACGTTCACGCCATGGCTCACCAACTTGGTGGCCAATATGACGCTCCACATGGTGTCTGCTGTGCATTGCTATTGCCTTACGTTGAAGAATACAACATCGTTGCTGACCCAGAACGGTTTGCTGAATTAGCTAAGATTATGGGCGAAAACACCGATGGTCTATCAACTCGTGACGCTGCTGAATTGTCTATCAAGGCCATGAAGCAAATGTCACAAGACGTTGGTATTCCAAAGTCCATCAAGGAAATCGGTGCAAAGCCTGAAGACTTTGAATTGATGGCAGAAAACGCCTTGAAGGATGGGAACGCCTTCTCCAACCCTCGTAAGGGTACTAAAGAAGATATCATCAAGATTTTCCAAGCAGCTTACGACGCTAAATAAGTTTTAACAAGGCTCATTAAAAGTTGAATCATAGCTGAAAATAGTGACCATCCAGAAAATTTGGATGATCACTATTTTTATGTTTCCTGAGGAGTATTCAAAAGATTGTCTCAGCTTCCTGTGACGATTTCTTAAAAATGTTATTACTGCTAATCCGAATGCTAACCAACCTACCGATATGTTAATGCTAATCCATTGGATGATATTTAAAATTAGTTCCCATGATTGACCTATAAATAATTGTATAACTTTCAACATTATAAAATCTTCTTTCTTATTTGTTTGCATTTGTATTATTATTTTTATAATTATCAAGCGCCTTACTGTTCTACGTCACCAAGTTTTAAAGCCTTCTTTCAAATTTTGTCCGTGTCCTACTAGTAATATAAGGATTAACCTGAAAGTTAATCCGTTTAAATTGGTTCTCACTAGTAATATAGCGATCAGGCAAATTTGTTTGAAAACTTGGATAGTGATATAGATTCCCTGTATAATGGTATTTTGTAGAGAAGTTAAGGCGGTGGCTATTTCCAATCGGAGGTGGTGCTTATGGTGTTAAACCTTTAAAGCCCATAAATCCTAACGAAAGGAGTAGCCTAGGTGTCCGTTGCGGACGCTTTACAATTAATGCTGGCTTTCGGTACTTTTATCGTGGCCTTAATCGCATTAATTGTTGAGCTGATCAAAAGTAAGCAAAAAAAATAACCGCCTTAGCTCTGGTCAGCTAGCGGTTATTAAATATCGTTAAAATCTGCCACCGTCTTTAACGGCTCTACATGGGAAGCCCTGTTCTAGCGGGACTTCCTTTTTCTATTACATTATAGCATGTCCCTTAAAAACTGGCTAACGTTTTAGGCTTTGATCAGGTTCAGAATCTGGTTGTTTAATTTCTGGATTCTGTTTAGCAAATGCTTTCAGTTGTTTTTGCGTTCGATTACTGATTTCATGGTGTAAATCATTTAACTTATTTTTTAGTCCTAAGAACCTGTCTAGTATCTGCTGAATCTGGTAGAATTGTGGAAAACCGACTGAGGAGTTTGTCATGCCAGATTATCCAAGCAATATTTCTCGAGCGCAATTTGCGTTAATACAACCTGATTTAGAAAACTTCCGCAAGCATACAAGACCGCGTCGTTATGATCTTTATGACGTATTCAATGCCATCCTTTACTCGCTTACTACAGGGTGTCAATGGCGTGAATTACCGCACGATTTCCCGGAATGGCATACCGTCTACCGCTATTACGATATGTGGCGAGATAAACCAGACCCGACAGCTGATTCGCTATTAGAACGTGTTTGGATACTTTGACATTCGATTTGATTTTAGTTAAATTAGATCAAAAACAGGAGTTTTTAATCCATGAAAAGCTTTGCACACCATTATAGTAGCGACATCTCTCGTGAACAATTTGAATTAATCCGGACAGATCTAGAAGGCATACGTAAGCGGACTAAGCCAAGAAAGGTTGATTTATGGTAGATTGTAAAATTAATCCGAACGCTGTTCGGACAAAAAAGATCAGCTTCCTTTAAAATGGTGTTTACCACAAACCCATCTTTTAGGAGCTGATCTTTTGTCTAGTATAACCTATTCCGAACGAATTAAAATCGAAATCTTTTGTGAACTAGGGCTGTCCAATATCCAAATGGGCGTTCGGCTGAACCGATCACCGTCAACAATTTCTTATGAATTATCTCGATGTCAACCTTATCAGGCTGAATTAGCACAAACAGATGCCGAATACAAGCGATCACGATGTGGTCGGAAAACTAAGCTGAGCGATGAGTTAAAGCAAAAAATTCTCAACCATTTACGTCTAAGCTGGTCACCAGGAATGATTGCTCACGAATTTAAACTAGCTACTAAATCTATTTATAATTGGCTAAATCAGGGGAGAATTGGTTTCTCCTTGAATGATCTACCTGAACATGGCGTACGCCAACGGCGTAATGTTGACCAACGATCCAAATATAATCAATCTTTGGGGCGATCAATTGAACAGCGTCCCATGATGATTAATCAACGTAATCGCATCGGCGATTTTGAACTAGATACAGTCGTTGGTCCTCGTGGGCATAGTAAGGCAGTTTTATTAACTTTAATCGATCGAAAATCACGGTTCCTTTGGGCATACCGGTTAAAAGATCGGACGACAGCGACTGTTAATGAAGCCCTAACTAAGTTCCTAACCACTTTTAATGGTCCGGTGCACAGCTTTACTGTGGACCGTGGCACTGAGTTTAGTGGGCTAGTATCACTTGAATCACAATATGGTATTAAGACCTATTACTGCCATGCTTATACGCCAGCTGAACGTGGTAGTAATGAACGCTTTAATCGGAATTTACGTTATTTTTATCCTAAAGGGACTCGTTTTGAGCACATTAGTGCTCAAGATTTAACGACGACGTTACTCCAAATTAACCAGCGACCGCTTAAAATACTCGACTGGCAAACACCGTATCAGGTTATGCTGACAAATTTGTCCAAAAATTCGGATTAAATTTGCAATCTACCAATTTACCCAAAATCAATTTGGTTCAACATGTTTTCTGTACTTGCTTGATCCAAGCCTAAATAAGCTAAAGTCATGGCTTCACTTGAGTGATTTAGTAGGTGCATGACTAGGCCAATATTGTAATTTGATTGCGTATAAACACGATAAGCCCCAGTTTTGCGCATTGTATGAGTACCTAGATAATTAATTCCTAATAGATCGCCAACCTTACTCATAATTTTGGAGCCATTCGGGTAATTGGGGCATAGTGTCACGTCCTTAGTTTTGGTGTACGGTCGTTGGTTTGAGCGGTTTAACGTTGGAATTTGGGCGGTCACGTAAAGCTCGGAGTGCCCAAAGAATCGAAACCGTGTCAACGACTTCTTGAAGCATTGCGCCGAAGAGGGCCGGGATGATCCCGGTACTGGCAATCAGCATTAGAATCGTACAGATGGCGATCCCAATCCAAACGGCCTGCTTAGCCACTTGCATGGTGTCTTTGGCAATTTGAATCGCGGTGACCACGCGGCTGAGGTCGTCCTTTAAAATCACGACGTCGGCCGATTCACTGGCCGCGGTGGAACCGTGCGCCCCCATGGCGATGCCGACGTCCGCCACGGCCAGTGATGGGGCGTCGTTGACCCCGTCGCCGACCATGATAACCGGACGTTCATCCTTAGTAACGGCCTTTAAGTGCTTGATCTTGTCCGCCGGAAGTAAATCGGCAGCCACCGTATCGATTCCGACGGCTTCGGCAATGTTGTCGGCAATCGCTTGTTGGTCCCCGGTCAGCATCATCACGTTTTTAACGCCTTCAGCGTGCAGGGCTTGTAACGTGGCAGCGGCTTCTGGCCGAACGTTGTCGATAAAGGTCACGTAGCCGGCGTAACGGCCATCAACGGCGACGTAAATCGCCGTTTGTGCGAGTGGTGCCGTCGTGGTTGCTGGATCGACGAATTTTAGCTTCCCGACTTTAACGACGGCGTTGTCGACCGTGGCGGTGACCCCGTTACCGGTGACTTCTTCGAGGTCGGCGACGGGGCTGAGGGGTTGGTCGTTGGCAAATTTAACTAAGGAACGGGCTAAAATGTGGCTGGAATTTTGTTCGGCACTGGCGGCCAAGTGTAAAATCTGATCTGGGGTAAAACCAGCCTGGGGAACGATGTCATTCACGGTTAGTTGGCCGCTAGTGATCGTTCCGGTCTTATCAAAGGCGGCCGATTTGGCAGTCGACATTTTTTCAAGCATGTCACCAGTTTTAACGACGATCCCGTTCCGGCTAGTGCGACTCATGCCTGAGACGAGGGCGACTGGTGCGGCCAGAATTAATGGACACGGTGAAGCTACGACCAGAACTTCGGCGAACCGGTGCGGATCACCGCTGATGAGCCAAGCGATGCCCGCAATCACGTACGCAACTAAGGTAAACGGAACCGCGTACCGATCGGCTAACCGTACGAACTTGGCGGGGCGTGATTCAGATTCTTTCACCAACTTGACCAGTTGCTGGTACTGGCTATCGGCGGCGAGCTTGTCAACGATCATCGTAACGGCACTATCGCCGTTGACCGCTCCGGACATTAAATCATCACCGACGGCTTTTTCAACTGGCTTGGATTCCCCAGTCAGTGAAGATTCGTCAAACATGGCAGTGCCATCGATCAAGTGACCATCGACGGGCACCAGTTCGCCAGGCTTAACCACTAACTGATCCCCCACGACCGCGTCTTCGACCGCAATATCGGTTAACTGTTCGTTCTGAATGCGGTGTGCGGTCCGTGGTGAATTATCGAGCAAAGCCTTTAATTCGGTGTTGGCACGCTTAGCAGCGTAGTCCTCCAAAGAATCCCCACCGGTCAGCATGATTAGGACCACTAGGCCGGCCCAATACTCGCTGACAGCCAGGGTGGCGACGATGGCAGTGATTGCAAGTAGGTCGACGCCGTACTTACCGGACCGTAACGTTTTGACCATCTCAACCAGCATTGATAGGGCCATAACGGAGCCCCACAACGTAATAATCAGCTGGGCAGCCAGCTGTTGGTGAAAGCCAAACTGAAGAATTAGCGCAATGATCCCGACACTGACCGTTAACGTGAGTTTATAATAATGGCGCATCGAAAACCCCCTCTTCTTGTGTTATGTAACTGATTCCTCTATGATTGTTATAATCCTAACATGAAATGCAATTTATTTAAACAGATAAGAATGATTCTAAATAAAATTCTAATAGTTACGAAAAATTATAACTATTTTCTGAAATAATGACCGCTTTTGGAATGAAAAAGGCGCGCTTAGGCTTAACCTGATAAGCTTAAACGCCCATTAAACAAGCGATTTTACTTCTAATACTAGTATACTTATACATGAACACTAGATATCAGAAAAAATACTGAAATCAGCATTTGTATAAGACCAGGCGCGCTGTACAGGTGGTAATCCGTTACCCTTGTTGCGTGTTTTTTTGTACCATGGACGCCATTTTAAACTTGCTGGGCGAACTGAGTCACTGGTCGGACTTATCTGGTGTATCAAGGGGGTTATCCATTAGCAAGATAAATGTAACCATTAATCGTTACGTGGTGTGTCAGCGTGGTCGCTTGTCAATGACAAGGCGAGTACCATTAGAAACACTAATCAGCGCTAAATTGTAGATCAACACCAATGCGATTAGGCAATGTATAAGTCACTTTTCAGTATGGCGTTCGGCGAATTCAACCAACGGAAAGAAGGAAATTCTGCTACTGATTTTGAGTTAGCACAAACAGAATTCAACGGACAATGCCGATTAAACCTGATTTAGTCAGGGTGCTGAGTGCTTCGAGGAATAACTCGGAGGAATGTACCGATTGCTAGTCGGAAATTTACGCGTGGGGACTACCCACAAAGGTAGGAAGAACCACGAATTAATTGTTATATAGAGTGTATATACTCAGTAGCAGGTTTATTATTTGGCAGATTGCAAGAAATAACTTGAACGAATTTAATGACGTAAATTAAGCAAGAAGATCTCGATTGGTGTATGCTAATTAAGACATTTAAGTGGCCGTGAATTCAAATACCAATTAATTTGAACCAATTGGTGATCACTTAGTTCTTCAATGGCTTGGCCTTTGGGAATAAAGCGCCGCAAAACTCGGTTACGGTTCTCATTACTGCCTCTTTCATGCGGTGAATAGGCATGGGCAAAATAAACCTGTGTACCAGTTCGCCGTTCAATTGTCTGATAGTTAGCGAACTCTTTACCATGATCTACGGTAAGCGTCTTGAGCTTGTCTTGAAGTTGACTAGCTAGTTCAAGTACGGCTTGAGTCATGGACTGACTGTCGCGACCATGGAGCCGTTTAACAATTGTCAGGCGACTCTTACGCTCCACAAAAGTAGCCACAGCTTGACCTTTACGTTTACCAGAAAGTACGGTATCAGCTTCAAAGTGGCCGAATTCCTGGCGAGTTTCGACTTTATGAGGCCGATCCTCAATGGAGCGGCCGTGATTGAACGTACCACGCTTTTCTTTAGCACGATGACGACGAATTCCATGATCAGGCAAATCGGTCAACTGTATATCAAGCCATCCTTGATCAATCCAGTTATAGACCGTCTTGTAGGCAATCCCCACCACATGGGCAACTTGTTCAGGGGACCACTTCTGGACTTGAATCTTTCCCTCGATCAAGTGTTTAAGTTTTTTTAGTGAGCGAAGACTTCCGCCCCCGTTGACTAACCTTTCGTTCAAAGTCAGTTTGCGCTAGCCCAGCCTGGTACTCACTATTTAGCCGGTGAAGTTCGTTAAAGATGGTGGTCTTACTAAAGCCTAAGTAGTTAGCGATGTATCGCAAGGAACGTCCTTCATTATGAAGCGTTTCAATGACAACACGGTTCTGGAATGATAAAATAGTGGTGCTCATCAAGGTCCTTCTTTCTAATGGATTGTGTGGTAACACCAGTAAAGACCTTGATGGTTTTTTCTGTCCACTTAAATGTTCAACTTAAATTTTACAATCTGCCTAATAAATAAAACAAGGTAAATACAGGCACGTTTGACAGTACCACGATTCACATAGGGAGAAGACCATTGAAATACACCATTTTACTAGTCGAAGACGAGGCGGGCTTAGCCGACTCACTCAAAACCGAATTCGAGCTCGAGAACTTCAATGTGCTCTGGGCCAATGACGGGCTAATCGTGCTGGACATGTTCCGGCAAAACGAGGCCCAGATTGATTTAATCATTTTGGACTGGATGCTGCCGCACCTGGACGGCTTCAGTGTGCTGCGCCGCATTCGCAAAACCAGCCAGGTGCCGATCATCATGCTGACGGCGCGCGATTACATCGGCGATAAAGTGGCCGGGCTGACCGGCGGCGCCGACGACTATGTCACCAAACCATTTGAAATGGAAGAACTGATTGCCCGGGTCGAAGTGGCCCTGCGCCATTCGCAGCCGGCGGCCACCACTGCCGCCGTGTATACTGCTGGCAATTTGAATGTGGATACGGACACCAAACGCGTCACCCGGGGCGGTACCATCATCCCCCTTACCCAGCGAGAATACGAGCTGCTGGTGGCGCTCATCAGTCATCAAAACGAGCCCTGTTCGCGGGAAGATTTACTGGACACGGTGTGGGGGGTCGATTTTGACGGCCAGCCAAACATCCTGGACGTCTATGTCCGCAATCTCCGGAGCAAAATCGACACTCCCAACCAACCTAAGCTGATTCACACTGTCCGCGGCGTGGGCTACATGCTTTCCGAACACGTGGCGGAATAAGGCCCTAATATGAAAAAAAACAAACAATCTAGCGCAGCCATCATGCTACGCAGCATGATGCGCTTCATCATCATTGTCACCTTGCTGCTTGGCGCTGCCATCATCATCGCCGTGGGCCATCAGCTGCTGGAAGATGTTCAAACCACCACCAGTCATATCACCGCCAGTCTCAAGCAAACCGACATTGATGGCGATGATGACTGGGAAAGCTGGCGCAAAAACAGCACCCTGGACACCAGCGCTACTTATGTTTATGTCCACAACAAGCGCGCCGATGCCAAGGTCAGCCAATACTTCTCCCCGCACGCGGAAAAAGTCTTAAAAGTGACCCCCACTAAGGTGCCGTTTTTAACCAATGTCTATTATCGCCCAGGCATCGGGCTGCTGTACCATCGCATGGTGCACGCGCGCGGGATTTACTACACGTTGTGGCAAAACACGAATCCCCAGCTGGCGGTGCTGCTGCGGGTGATTGAAGTCACTGCCATCCTGCTGGCGGTGACGCTGCTGGCCACGCCGCTGTACATTCGCCAGCTGACCAAGCGACTGACGGATCCTCTGACCACGCTGTCTCACACGACCCAGATGATTGCCGGCGCCAAAGAACCTGGCGCGATGCGGCTACCGGTCCCGGCGCAACCGACTGAAGTGACGGAACTCGCGGGTAATTTCAACGAGTTGCTGAGCATGTTGAATGAACGCCAGGAGCAGCAAAAACTGTTCGTGATGAACGCCGCCCATGAGCTGCGCACTCCGATTGCCACTATTCGCAGCCACGCCCAGTTGATCGAACGTCACGGCAAGGATCACCCGGAAATCATTACCAAGTCGGTGGGCTACATCACCGAGGAATCCCGGCAAATGCAGCACTTGATTGATGAGCTCCTGCAACTTTCCCGCGCCGACCGGCTCGCGCTTGACCTGACCCCGCTTGATCTCAGTGCCACAGTGACTACCATCATGCAAAAAATTGCTGGGACCTTCGAACAAGCCGTCACCACCGAGATTCAGCCTGACATCCATATCACCGGCAACGAAAGCGCGATTGAGCAAATTTTGGTCAACCTAGTCACCAATGCCGCGAAGTATTCGCCAGCGGCCAGCCAAATTACCGTCACCCTCACCCAACAGGCTAATGAACCGCCGGCCCTGGCGGTGAAAGATCAAGGTAGCGGCATCAGTGCTGAAGATAAAAGCCACATCTTCGAGCGCTTCTACCGCAGCGCCGATGTGCGCGGCACGGTAGCTGGCACCGGCTTAGGGCTAGCCATTGCCACGCAACTCGCTCAGCTCAGCAATAGTGAGCTGACGGTCGCCGACGATCAGCCGCAGGGCACCATTTTCACGTTGATTTTCTCCACCAAATAAACTTTTTCATGCCGCTCAAAAATATTTTTGAGCGGTTTTTTTGCGCCGAATATTAGTAATCTGAATATTTTTCAGCTAAATCACCCTTGATACTGGCACTGCCGCGGTGAAAGCTGAAGATTATTGAGTTTCGGGTTAGTTTTCATGAGTGGGCGCACCGCGGGATTGTTGTTATGCTGGGTTCATCCTGAAAGTTCAGTCAAGGGGGAACACATCATGACCGCACTCATTACACTGCTACCTAACCTTAATCAATTGTTGCCGCAGCTCATCAGTCAATTCGGCTCACTCATCTATCTTGGCTTGTTCGCCATGATCTTCATTGAAACCGGCGTCGTGGTGCTGCCCTTTCTGCCTGGCGACTCGCTCCTATTTCTCTGCGGCTCGCTGGCGGCGATGGCCAATCACAGTTTGAACATCTGGGTGCTGTTCGGCCTGCTCAGCGTGGCCGCGGTGCTTGGAGATTCGCTTAACTTTGAAATCGGTGAACACTTCGGGCTGCGCCTCGCGCACAGCGCCAAGCTCAGCCGCTTCATCAAACCCGCCTACCTCGAACGTTCGCAGCGCTTCTTCGACAAGCATGGGAAAGCCGCGATTTTCCTTGGCCGCTTCATGCCGATCATCCGCACCTTCATCCCCTTCACCGCTGGCGTGAGCCAGATGCGCTACCGCGACTTTGCCGCCTACAACGTACTTGGCGGGATCACCTGGATGGCGGTAGCCCTCGGCGCCGGTTACCTGTTCGGCAACATTGCTGTCGTTAAAACCCATTTCGAACTGATCATGCTGGCCATCGTTGTCATTTCCTTAGCGCCTGCCGCCTTCATGGCGCTGCGCCATCGCGGAGGTGCCGACGATGCCGACTAAAACCAAAACATTGCTAGGCGGGCTGAGCCTGATTGTCTTTGCCGCCTTAGCCCTCGGCGTTATCACGCATGCCGCCTGGCTTGCGCAATTGGATGCCGCGGCCAGCACTTTGGCCACGCGCGCCATTGATCCGACGAATACCGCGATTTTCAAAGTCGTCGCCACCCTTGGCAGTCCTGCCACCGTCATCGGCCTCACTGCGCTGTTGTGCCTGTGGTTGTGGCTCAAACAAGGCCCAGTCATCAGCCTGTGGTTCGCTGGCCTGCAGCTGGGCGGCTCCGCCATCACGGAAGGCTTCAAGCTGCTGATTGACCGCAGTCGCCCGCTCCATCAGCTGGTGCTGGATCACGGCGCTAGCTTCCCCAGCGGCCACACGTTTTGCACGGCGCTGCTCGTGTTCACCTTGTGGACGCTATGCCTACCACACATTCAAGATCAAGAAAGCCAGCTGATTACCATATTGATTGGCATTGGCTGGATTGCCATGGTGGCCATTTCGCGGGTGTATCTGCGCGACCACTACCTCTCTGATGTGCTTGCCAGCGTGTGCTTAGCTGGCGGTTGGTGGCTGCTCGTCACGCCTGTTCAAGCCTTTATTCAAACTAAAATGCGTCAGTTTTTACCGGAAAGGATGTTGAAATCATGGCCACATCAAAATTAACGATTGTCGTTCCAGCCTACAATGAAGAAGAGGTGCTGACCTCCTCGGTGCAAAAATTACTGGCCGTTGAAGACCAAATCGCCGCGCAAGCCGTTCTGGGCCAGCGCGCCGACATCCTGATCGTCGATGATGGCTCCAAGGATCACACCTGGGAAATCATCGAAAACCTGCACGCCGCGAATTCCCGGATTCGGGGACTACGCTTTTCTCGCAACTTCGGTCATCAGTCGGCGCTGATCGCCGGCATGAGTGAAGCCGTGAAAACCGCGGACATGATTGTCACCATCGATGCTGACCTGCAAGATGATCCTGACAAAATCGTCGACATGGTGGATGCCTACGCAGATGGCGCCGATATCGTCTACGGTGTCCGGAATAATCGGGAAACCGACAGCTGGTTCAAGCGCACCACGGCCCAAGGCTACTACAAAGTCCTGAAGCTGCTAGGGGTTGAACTGGTGCCGAATCACGCGGATTTTCGCCTGATGTCCAAGCGCGCGGTTGAAACCTTCCTTCAGTACCCGGAACGTAACATTTTCATTCGCGGCCTGATTCCTAAGCTTGGCTTCAAAACTGCCGAAGTCTTCTACAAGCGCACCCCGCGCATGGCGGGCGAATCCAAGTACCCGCTGAAAAAAATGCTGGCCTTTGCCTGGGACGGGATTACCAGCCTGACGATTGCGCCGGTGCGGTTCATTCTCATTCTGGGTACCTTGTCTTGCCTACTGGCGGTGGGCATGGTGGTTTACGCCATTGTCATGACAATGCTGGGGCTCACCGTGCACGGCTGGTCGGCGTTGATGGTGTCGCTGTGGTTCGTTGGGGGCATCCAAATGATCAGCCTCGGGGTGATTGGTGAATACATCGGCAAGCTCACCACCGAAGTTAAACATCGCCCGCGCTACACGGTGCAAACGATTCTGGATTAAGGTGAGGGTATGAAAAAGATTAAACCCGCCTTTCTGCCAGCAATTTTAATCCTCTGCCTGCTCATTGGCAGCATCGGTAACCTGACCAGTGTGCTCGGGGTGCCGGCGCTGTTGGTGGTAGTGCTCCTGGGCGCGGGGCTTTACTTCGGGGCGCCCCGACTTGACCATTTGTCTACAAGGCAGCTGCGCTGGGGCATTGGCCTTGGCTTACTGGCGATGCTGATTGCCCAGGTGGTCGTGTTGCACGTGATGCCCAACACCGTTTACCACGATCCGTACCGGGTACTGTCGCAAGCCGACCAGCTCGCCGCCGGCCACATGACCTGGGATATCACCTACTTCTGGCACTACGCCAATAACGTGCCGCTGGCTTATCTGCTCTCCCTGTGGTTGCGGCTGACGCAACTGGTGGGCTTAAGCACCAATCTTTCGGTGCACCTGCTGAGTATCTTGGTGTTGGACAGCTTTATTGCCCTGGCGCTGCATACGATTTGGCAGCTCAGCCAGCGCGCCAGCCTGCTGGTCGTGGCCTTCGGTTTTTTCGCCTTGACGCCGTTTGCCTACACCTACTACCTGCAAGTCTTCTACTCTGACTTGCCAACGATGCTGGTGCTGCTCATCATCATGCGGAGTCTGCTGAACTGGTCGCAGAAAACGTCGCGCCAGCGCTGGTTTGCCGGCAGCGGACTAGTTGTTGCCGTGATGCTCGGCGCCATGCTCAAGCCTAATATGGTGGTCTTGTTGCCAGCTCTGCTGATTGTCGGCCTGATTCTGGCCCGTCAGCACCTCTGGCGACAAGCCAAACTGACCCTGCCCATCCTCTTGATTGTGCTGGGTTTCGGGCTGAGTCTGCCGGCGACCAAAGTCATTGACGTGGCAGCCAATTATCAACCCCGCACCGCCTTTTCGTTCCCGGCGACCAACTGGATCTTGATGGGCTACAACCAGCACAGCAACGGCGGCTACTCCGGCAAGGATGTCGGACGTGCCATCAAGCAGCCCAGCCGCGCCGCCCGCCAGCGGTACAATTTGAAAACCATCCCCAAGCGCATCAAAACTCTCGGGGTGGTTGGCGTCATCCGGTTGTGGGTAGTGAAGTTAGGCATCGTGCTCAATGTCCAAGGCATTCAGCGCTGGTACAACGGCGGCTTCCGCGCCGCACCTAGTTGGTACAGTAATCATGCTGGCTTCTATCAGGGACTGACCGTGATTGGCTATGTGGCCGCGACCCTGCTCATGTGGGGCGCACTGATGCTGAAGCTCTTACGGTGGCGGCCAGATCTGACCGACCCGCATCAAATCCTTGCACTGCTGGCGGTGACCACTGCCCTTGGCTACCTGGCTTTCCACACCCTACTGTGGGAAGTTGAACCGCGCTATGGTCAAGCCATTTTGCCGCTGCTCTGGGTGGCTTTGGCGGCCATCCCGCGTCAGGCCAGCCAGTCGCGTCCCCGCTGGGCGAACCAAGCTAGCCTCCTCAATGGCGCCACTGCTTTACTCGTCGTCTTTGGGGCCGCTGGTGTGCTTGGCGCTCAGCTGCCACAAAAGCAAGTGATTGCCGCCCAGCGCAGTCAGCTATCCGTGCAGTATCACGCCAAGCCCAAGGCCGTGACGCCAGGCACCGTGCTGGCAGAGGTGGTCGATGTGAACGCGCCAGCGAACTATTTTTCCGTTCAGATTCATGCTGGTAGTCAGGTGCAAGTCACCCTCACTAACCTTGCCACCGGGCAACATTATCGGTTAACGATGGCTGGCAGTGTGGCCCGCCTGCACCACCAGCTCGCCGCTGGGCAATATCGGATTACCGTTCAAAACCTCACCACCCGCGGCCAGCAGGTCGATGTGACCCACACCTACCATTATCAGCTCGCTGCTCACCCGCTAACGGTGAACGGCCAATCACAGCCCACCGCCTCGTTGATTTATACCTGCATGCAGCGCTGAGAAAGGAGCCTTTTTATGGAAAAACCAATCACTACCCTTTACAGCAAACACGGTACAGCCTTGCGCTACCTGATTGTTGGGGGCTTCACCACCGGCATTAATGTGGTGCTGTTCTTCGGCCTGACTCACCTTGCGCGGCGCGTCACTGCTGGCGGACACGGCGATTTTGTTCATCGGCCTCACCTTAATGCACGGTTCGCCGCTGATTGTGAAGCTGATCGACCAGGTCGTCGTCATCGTGCTCAATTACGGCTTCAGCAAACTAATTTTCGCTTAACGTAAAAATGGTCCCAGCAGTGGAAACTGCCGGCATCCGCCAGCGCTGCGTCGACCACGTTCATCACAGCCAGCGAATGCGCCATCCGCTGCTTGGCGGCAGCCAAATCGTGATGCGCAATCATCGCTTCGAACGCGACGAACTCTTCGTACATGCGGTGCCGGTCAACTTTGACATCAACGGTTTCCTTGGTCCCGTCATTCAGTCCCTCGGTGAAGCCAGTCAGCACATTCACCGGCCCGGCGATTTGAATCGACCCGCGGTTGCCTTGATGTCTTTCTTTTTTAGTTGGCATAAATAAATCAATGACCTTATCACCAAAACTCATACTGTTGCCTCCTATCCATTAAAAATTGATCAAGTTCTTTAAAATCTCTTGGACTTCTTGACTAGTCAACACTTTGGCCGTCACATCAAAGTCCGTTAACGCATTTTCAATATCCCGTTTAACCTGTTCGATCTTTTCGTCTAAATGAGTGACCGCTAGGTTTAAGCTCTTAACACTTTTGTCCTTAATTGGCACCTTAACGATTAGCAGATGTTGCTTAGTTGTCATGTTTTTGGATTCTTGGACTTTAGTAAAGTGGTCCAAATAACTGGCGATTAATTGGATTTTAAATTGCTGTTTTGGCTGTTCTTTTTGTAAGGCGAGATACCGGCGCTTAAGACCGTTGAGATAAGCCGTCATGTTGACGGGAATCGTTGGTTCAACAAACTGTAACGTGTCATCAACGCCTTCACCCAAGGTACTCATTAAAAATGCCCCATAGTCTTCAAAGACATCTTGTTGTTCCGTGTCATTTAGCAGGTCAAGGTTAATGCCACTGATTTCCAAAATCCCGACTAAATTACCGGTCTTGGTCACTTGGTAGTTGCCATACATGCCCACCACTAAGCTCATATCATCAATGGTCTCTTTTCCACCGTTAATTTTGGGTGGCTGGTAGTCCCAATCTAATTTAGCTGGGTTATTTTTGCTGATCTGCTTTAAACGCATTTAATTCACCTCGCTTCTTTGGTTGTAAATAAAACAGTTTCTGACCATTGGCATAGCGACGTTTCAACTTAAAGTTATCTCGCACTTTAATATTCTTCCGCGCCGCAACTGGCCTAATTGTTAAAATAGCCATGACAATCGTCATGGCTAAGACAACAATCACTATTTTTATCAGAACTAAAATTAACCCATAGGGCGGGATTGCAATAAAAATCAATCCCATTAGTCCAGCCAGTCCCGCTATGCCAAAATCTCTTAAGGTGTAGTCTTTCCAAATGCCGTAATCTTTATCGACGTTTTCCGGAAAAATAAACTCTTTACCCTTTTTCATTTGGCAGGCTTCCTTTCTTTAATTAAGTAAACAGGCTGTAAACCCAAGGCAGAACCCAGATAATGGCCGCCGCTAGGGCAACTAAACCGGCCACCCGGCCAACGGCGTGGTAGACTTCGGACTTTTCTCTTGGGTCGTCAGCGTCCGGCATGCGTTTAATGATGATAAATAACGCCACACAGATTCCGACTAATACCACCAAACCGGTTAGAATCCCTTGAATGGTCTTCCCGGCACTGGTTAGCTTGCTTTTAACTTCGCCACCATCGGCAGCAAAAGCGACTTGGGCGTTCATCAATGCTAAATAGCTTGCAGTTGCTCCACTGATTGCTAAGGCTTTTACTTTGTTAAGCTTCATATTTATTCCTCCTTTCCATCGTCTTGTTCGTCTTGTGACCTTAATTGAACTTTTTCCGCTTGCGTTTGCTCGGGTTCATGCTTATAGAATTTGTTCAGCTGCTCTTCGGCAATTTGCTGACTAGGTAAAGGTTCGGTTGCTAGTTTTACACGTCCGTTTTGGTTAGTGGCGAGGTAATATTCTTTTTCTGGCTGACCGAGTTCTTGAGTTTCCAAGACATGTAAGTTATGTTCGTATCGACCTAAAGCGTTATCGACTTTTAAACCATAGAAGCCCAAAAAGCCTTCTAGAAAACTCTCACCAAAAAAAGTTAATTCGTTTTTGATCTGCTTATATTGATGAGTGGGTTTATCACTAACCAGCTGTTCGACCTTTTTGACATTATGACTATCTTGATGACGATTAAACCAACCGCTAAGTTTTATTGGTTCAATTTTGAGCTGCTGTTTGACCGTCTTTTTAATCATGGCCTGCCGTGTCTTATCAATCGGCTGTCCATCACTTGCTAAGCGAGCTTGTAAGACTTTTTGATCAGATAAATCTTGGTCATCATCAACCACAATAGCCTTTTGGTCATCGTGAACGAGCGTGCCGTTAATGCCTTGCCATTTTTCGATCTGAATCATATCAATGCCCTTTCATGTATAATACGAACATATGTTCGCTTTTAAGATAACATAAAAAAACTGTTTTGCACACAGCTTTTAAAAAAATATATATAAAAACCAGCTTGATGAAATTAAGCTGGTTTATTGTACTTTTTAGCTATTGTCTTTTGCCTGTTCTCAGCTGTTTATGGTTGATTATGGCAATCATTCGAATACGCTTTTTCTTCTCTACTTTGTAATAAACGACTAAAAGATCATCAAGGATATGGTATTCATGAAAACCGGTCCAGGGCCGATCAGTTAAAATGTGATCCCGATAGCTGTCCGGCAAAGAGCCTTGATCCTCTAAAATATCAATACTATCTAAAATTTCCTCCAATACTTCTTTATTTCCTTTATCACCGTAGGGCGTCAATTTATTCAAACTGCTCATCTGCTTATCGAAGCGGTCTTCGATTTTGATCTCATACATCGGTCAAGCCCAACGCTGGCGCCTTTGTTCTTTGGTTAAATTCAAAGCGTCATCTTGGATTAAGCCCAACTCTTCAGCTTGAGCTTTTACCATGGCCTTTTCTAATTGGGCATCAATCACTTTTTTTTGTACTAGAAAGGGCAAACCACCATTGATAACAACCTGATGATAATAGATATTAATCGCCGTCGAAGCATCGATCCCCAGACTTTTAAAGATGGCGTTAGCCTGTTCTTTAATTTCACTTTCAACCCTAGCTTGAACGACCTGTTTTTGTTTTGTGGCTGGCATAATACCTCCTATTCGCCTACTATTATAATACAAATACTAACTAATATAATACATTAACTAATTAATATGTGTTAAATTCGCTTAAAGATGTGGACCTGAATAATGCCGGTTTCTCGTTTGGTGCTGCCTATGTTTTTTGGTCATTTCCCACTCGGTCTCTTTCAAACCTCTTAATTGTTGTTTTCTTAGATAATCTTCATCACGAGCATATAGGGCGGCCATAATGGCGTCACTAAAGGCCGTCTTTAAA
>NZ_CP176042.1:1500000-1610122 GCF_051852995.1 Oenococcus alcoholitolerans | reverse complement strand
AATATTTATCAACTAGTCTAATTAAACGGGAACAGGCTGTGATTTTCAACAGGCTGTTAACATAACTTTCTGACATATTCACATCATGGTGATAAATTTATCCCCAAACCTGTGCGTTTTTCTCCGTCTTTCCACTTTTTTAATACTTTTCCACAATGAGAGTTTTCCACCAAAACCTTATTTATCCACATTTCAACCAGTTATCCACAGTTTACACATATATTTCTTTGAATTTTATTAACATCCTGTGGAAATGTAGTCAATTAGTGGAAAAGCTTGTATAACCTCAGATTTAACTTAATTTCTTTTAAACAAATCCACACCACGCTACGTGGTTATGTGGAAAACTAATTTTTTTAAAGATTTTTTTCTACTTGAGTTTTCATATAATGCTGTGGTAGCATAATACAGTAACTTTGCTTATCCTTATCGATAAACATATATATATGGAGTAGAAAATGAAAAGAACTTATCAACCTAAAAAGCGTCATTTGCAGCGGGTTCATGGTTTTCGCAAGCGAATGAGCACAGCAAATGGCCGCAAAGTAATTGCACGCCGCAGAGCAAAGGGCCGCAAGGTCTTGGCAGCTTGATTTTGTCGCTTAGGCGACTTTTTTATTTTTATTTGAATTTAAAGTAAATAATGGGAACGAAAAAAGTTTTTCGAATTAAAAAAAATAGCGATTTTTCCAGGATTTTTAATCATCATCAATCTTTTGCAAATCGCTATTTTGTTGTATACATAGATAGTCAGCCAGAGCAAATCAAAGAAATGCTTAAGCATTGGCGAATAGGTTTGTCAGTTTCAAAAAAAATTGGCAAGGCACATGACCGAGTTTCTATAAAAAGGCAGATCAGAGAATCTTTTAATTGTATTTCCGGAAGAATAAGACAAGACTATGATTATGTTGTCATTGCTAGACCATCGATCAAAGGACACAAACAAGAGTTCTTTATTGAGCAGATCGTTCACATATTAAAACAGGCAGGTACTATAGATGAATAATAAAACTAAGAAAAAAGGTTTTTGGCAACAGGCTGGATGGCCTTCAATTATTACCGCGATCGCATCTTTGGTAGTTATTATTCTTTTTGCTTTCGTTCCTAACAATAATTCCTCTGATTATCATGGGATCTTTGGTGTTATTGCTGGCTTTTTTGCTAACTCTATTCTTGGTGTATCGAGGATATTTGGAAATTCTTATGCTTTTGGAATAATTATTTTTACCGTCCTCATACGTTTTTTGATCCTGCCTCTTATGGTTTACGCTATGGGTTCGCAGAAAAATATGGCAAAGGTCACACCTCAAATCAAAAAAATCCAGGATAAGTATCGTGGAAAAAGAGACCGTGATTCGATGATGAATATGCAGGCCGAAACATCAGCTGTTTATAAGGCGGCTGGAGTAAATCCGTATTCCTCGATGCTCCCGTTACTGATCCAGCTTCCTGTTATTTGGGCACTTTTTCAGGCTATCCAATCAACTTCTATTTTAAGGACTGGTTCTCTTTTGTGGCTTCAATTGGGACAAACTGATCCTTATTACGTATTGCCTTTTCTCGCTGCTCTTTTTACCTTCTTAAGTTCGTGGATGAGTACTATGGCAATGGGAAATTCCCAGCCGGGCTTTGCTAAAGCCATGCCTTATATATTTCCTATTTTGATCTTCTTTCCCGCTTTAGCTTTTCCAGCAGCTATTTCTCTTTATTGGACGACTACCAATGCCTTTCAGTTGGTCCAAACTTTTATCTTGCAGAATCCATTCAAAGCACGGGCTGAAAGAAGAGCAGAAGCCAAGGCCGAAGCTGATAGAAAAAAGGCTATAAGAAAAACTCTTAAAAAAGCTCGTAAAAAAAGGAAATAAAAATGCGCCTTATCAAAACTATTTTTTCTTGGTCGCTACCTGTTTTTATTGGACTTATAGTTGCTTATTTGATTCAACTATTTATATTGGTTCCAGTAACAGTCAATGGTGATTCAATGATGGATAATCTTCACAATGGACAGCGGATATGGGTCTTTAAACCGGCCAAAATAAGACGCGGTTCGGTAGTTGTTTTTGATGCACGCCGTGAAGATCCCGGTATCCAAGCTGGTGAAAAAGATTATGTTAAAAGAGTTATAGCTGTTTCGGGTGATGAAATAAGAGCTGAAAATGGTCTTATATACGTAAACGGCCATCAGATAAACCAGAATTATATTTCTTTTTATAATCGAACAACAGGGACCGGAGATTGGGATCTTAAAAGTTTATCATCTGCTGGATCGCTTTTTGTATCCGGCAAGTCTCATTGGATCGACGGTAACGCGGTGAAAGTACCTAATGATTGCTATTTTGTTCTCGGTGATAATCGCGCTAGATCTGAAGATAGTCGCTATTTTGGTTTCATTGATAAAAAACACGTTGTTGGAGCCGCTCTAGTTTTTCCTTGGGAAAAAGATAGAACTGCTATAAATAGCGAGTGGAAACATTTTTATAATTAATTACCTGCTTGATCTTTTTACAGAACTTTTTTTGTTTCACGTGAAACCAATCCTATCCTGTGATTGAAACAAGAATAGCGATTTAGCGACATTTTTCCGCCATCAGCAACATCGCAGTACGGCGCCATGGCATCCCAATCACATCAACGACTACTATCAAAGACGAAAAAATCAACTTCCCCAGGTCAACGGTAAATCCGTTTGCACAGCGAAAGTTGCCGTCGCCGCGATGGGTCCCTACTACGAACGATTAACCGTCTCGTGACTACGAGTTAGATGTATGAATACGGCGTCAAGCACCAAGTCAGCTGACTACGTAAATAGTGTAAACCCCTAGTTCAAGAATAGAAAAGACTTAGGTCTGTTTGGATTACCCAAAACCCATAAGAACATTGAGAAAAATTCCTCTTCCTAGCTTCCTCACTGTGCGGCACAGCTAATCCTTGACTCCTGCCTAAACAAAATTCCATTATCTTGGCATTAGTGCTTGACTATGGGAAGAAAAAAACGAGATGGTCTTAGTATCCATCTCGTTTTTGCTATTTCCTTCTAATATTTCTAAATCAATATCCTTAGGCGTTAACCTTGCACCAAAACGTAACGACACCTGCTGGTTCGACCTTCTGTAGATATTTCAGGGCTTACTTGCTAACGGCTAACTTGCAGAAAATCGTGATTCTATCCGCTAAGGATATAGCGGTGTTTGTCTCAACTACCTGTAATTTTAGGATTTCTGTGTTCACGTTGATCACTCCTTTAGACAGTTTTTTTTAATCTCTGCAGCTGCAAGTATGATTAGTAGAAAAAACTCAACGACGGTTGGCCGTTTGTTTGGTAACATGCTCTCCTCCATCGAGGGATATTGCCCCCATCTCCAAGAAGTCTGCCAAGGTTGCTTTCGCGTTCCCTATGTTGCTCATACTAGCAAGGTCCATTGAATTGGCTTATTTCGTTTCATTTATGAAAGCTTCGAATTGTTTCTTGTAGGCAACAAATAAATCATCACAGCCAAGTACTCGTAACACGTCGATCAGCTGGTCAGTATCCCTTCGATTTTTTTCAGTAGGGTCACCATAATAACTGGTGATCGCCTGGGCCAGGCGCACCATGAAGCGTTCTGGAAGCTTGGTCTCATCAATCTCTGTGTTACGCATGACGCGTAAAATCTTGTTGGCGCTCTTTAAATCACCCGCATCCAGATTCATGAGTACTGTATTGTATAAAAGGCTAATGATCAGCTGGAAGTTATTGCTGACTTCGCGCGCCTGGTCTGTTCGCACAATTAACTCGCGCGATAAAGTATTAATGGTATCGAGTTTCATCACGCTCATTGAATTGCCGTAGACTAACAGCTCAAAGCCTGTCCACTCTTCAACCTTAAACAGGTAATCACTCAACAGTGCCAGTTCTTCTTTTGTGGGCTCATCGCCATCCAGGTCATGTATCATCGACTTCATCATGATCAAGAAAAGCTGGTTGTAAATCGTTGGATCTTCCTGGTAATGTGCATAGGCATCAGCCTTGACCAACTTAGCCTGAGCCATATTTTCCGTTATGACAGCTTTTGAGATACGTTGAAGCAGATCGCGTTGATAGCCGAGCTGTTCATCATCCAATGCTTGCGCAAACTCGTTTGGGGTAATACTCAGCCGATCAAGCAGCAGATAAAATTTTTCTACTGTCAAGCTCGAGACCCCGCGCTCAAACTTTGATAGTTGGGCGTTTGAGAGGATGCCTCTGGCCAGCGCGGCCTGACTCATTCCCTTGTTTTCTCGGAAATCAGAAATTATTTCGCCAAAATCTTTCATAATAGCCTCCACATTTCATATATGACACGTTTTTCTTGTTTGTCATCTTAGCACATAAACTAAGATCAACAACTAAGTGATTCAAAAAAGGAGTGTTAATCATGGATACATTGTTCAGCTTTAAATATTTCACACCCGGGGCAGTTTCGACACTTCCCGACCAGGGTTGGAAAATTCACATCTCTACATTCTATGATAATTACCGGAAAGTGCTAAAGCGTGTCGCACGTTATTGTTATAATCATCAGATTCCATTCAAATACACACTTTCCGAGCAACTTCCTATTATGTTAGGCAAGCAGGCATCGAGGATTTCATCAGGTAAGCTCATCACAGTTTACCCTTGGGATGACCAACAATTCTCCCTTATCACCCGCGATCTCTATAGGTTGCTTCAGGACGAACATGGCCCCTACATCTTAACGGACAGGCTCTATGTTGATGCAGCCCTAAGGCCCCGCTTTGGAGCCTTCAACGATGGCACCCCAGGCATTCTGTATTTCTATCTGCATCTATCGACAGTACTTCAATCCAAAGCCCAACTCGAAAGGAAATTATCCCATGGAATCCACCCTTAAGCTTCTCGCTCACCAGAAATTTCTCACCTTTCTCACGCTCCTCATGCTGACGATTCAATCGCTTTCGAGCGTCGGCAGTGCAATGTCGCTGGCCCATATCACAAACGCCCTGATTGCCAAGAGCCTCTCCGCGGTCATGAACTGGCTTTTGATTGCTGTCGCCTTTTGGGCCGTTACACTTATTTCCAACTACATCGCTTCAATCCTGCAAGCACAAGTTGTTCGTCGCATCAACAACCAACTTCGTGCACGTATCGTTGACGGTCTGAATGCAGTTTCATTGCCTGACTACCAAAAAATTGACCATAACGAATACGTTTCCTGGCTCACTAACGACGTCAACAGTATTGCCACCAATGGCCTGAATAACTTCTTCTCCCTGTACGGGAGTGCCACGGCGCTTATCTTCTCGGCAGTCGCACTGTTCACCTACCACTGGATCCTGGCCGTGTCCACCGTTGCACTTGGCGGTCTGACGCTTCTGCTGCCAAACCTCTTTGGTGGGATTATGCAGCGCGAGACCAAACGCCTAGCCGACGCCAACTCTAAGCTCCTCGGCCGCCTTGAAGACGTCATCTCTGGCTTCTCTGTCTTCTTTGCTCACAACATCGGCACTGTACTGACCCAAAAGGTCGTAGTGGCCTCTGATGATCAGGGTGCGGAGCAGGTCGCATACACTCGGCATACCGGCCTGGTCGAAGTCATCATCGGTGGTGCTAGCGTAATCGCTCAGATGTTAACTATGGCGATTACTTGCTATATGGTTCTCAAAGGCTACTTCTCCATCGGGGTCATCTCAAGTAGCGGCCAGCTGTCTGGCAACGTATTCAGTCAACTATCAAGTGTCATCTCTGGTCTCTTTCAGTCTAAGTCCGTTGAAGCTCTCTTAGAAAAGGACATCAAGCCCGCCCCAGCCGCAACCGAACCGACCGCCTCCACCTTCAATACGGCACTAACATTAGATCATCTGACCTTCGCCTACAACGACTCAAAGAATCCTGTCATAAACGACCTCTCTTATCGCTTCGAAAAAGGAGGCAAGTATGCCATCGTTGGCAAGTCTGGCACCGGGAAGTCCACGCTGATCAACTTAATCTCTGGTCGCCTCAACAATTACAATGGCGCCATCAACGTTGACGACCGTGAACTTAAGACCATGACTACCCCTAGCTTGAACGGGACCATCGAACTTGTCGATCAAAAGCCTTATCTCTTCAACGAATCTGTGGAAGAAAACATCACTCTCGGCGTCAATCGTACCAAATCCCTTCTCAAGCAAGCTGTCTCTTTCCTCGGTATCGACACCTTTACGAGCTTAGATGCTAACATCAAGGAACATGGCCAAAACTTCTCCGGCGGACAACGACAAAAGTTGGCTCTGGCTCGCGCCTTAACTTTTGACAAACCAATCCTGATCCTTGATGAAATGACGGCGGGCATCGATGCAGAAAGTGCTCAGCAGATTGAAGATACTCTGCTTGATAACCAGGATCTTACTGTCATTATGATCACACACACATTAACGGAAAAGACGAAAGAGAGGTTGACAGATGTCCTTGAACTTGGCTAAGCTTGAAGGCCTACTCGATGTGCCACCAGAATGAAAAGGCGCTGAAGTGTACCGAATCAGTGCTGCTTCAAAACAAAAAGCCGATAAATTAATGTTTGTCAGCTTAAAAAGTTTCACGTGAAACTTTTATTAATTTAAAAATGCTAAGTTTCACGTGAAACAAAAAGCGTTAACTATCCATTATTGTTTTTTTAAAAATATCCCTTGATATCTTGGCCGATTCTTTTTGGATTATCGTATTGACACCTTGACGGGGCAGGATCGTTGTAAACCAAATAAGCGGCTCGTGTGGAATGCCAAATGAATATAGTCCAGATATTTCTTGTCCGTTTTTATCGATCACTTGAAAATTTCTTTTGTTTATTAAAACACCGTCTAAAATCAAACCTTCGTTGCCGTTACTTTTTTTGATCACTGTTTTTCTGAACCAACCGCGTTTTTTTAGATTTTCTCTTAGATCGCCGTCAAAAAGAGATAGATCTATTTTTGGCAAGCGTGCTTCTAACAAGGTTTCGCTGTATATCTTTTCTTTAAATATACTAGTGGCAAAGAAGCATTTTTTTCTTGGACTGTTTTCTACTTTTATTTCTGGCCCTAATATTTTTACCACACCAGCTTCCATAAGAGCCTTAAGCTGTTCGATTCTGACAAGTGGAGGGCCGACGCTTAGAAAACTGCTTATATGGCTGAACTGTTTTAGAAATTTTTTAAAATCTTCAGCAGCAAAATAATCATTCTCGATGATACTTCTGATGGTTTCTCTGCAATCACGCAAAATATCAAATGCACCAGCTAACGGAGCATCCTTATTTCCTTTTTTTGCATCTATTATTTCGTAATTTAAATATTTTAGAAGCCACTTTTGAAAATCTTCTTTATTTATTTTTTGCTCATTGACCGGATCAAGTATTTTTTTCCAATCCCATATATATTCGTTGGGTATTTGGAATTTTTTTGCTGTCTGAGGAAAGGAATCGATCGGTTGCGATACCAATGATTCAACTAGCTGCTTACCGATTTTACCAAATTTTTTTTGGAATTCCTCATCGTTTGAAAGATTAAGATAGTACTTATATTGAATTTCCTTATTAAAGAGGTCGAAAAAATCTCGATAGCTGATACTGCCCTTCTTATTTTCTTTCTTTTTTAAATTTTTAATAGTGAAGAATAACGCTTTATACTGCTCACTTGGTTCCTTTTGGTTCAGACCTCGCGCACGAAATGGTATGCCGCTTCTAGAACCTGCATAGATGATCGGTTCTTTGCCGCTTTTTTTATAGATTAATTTCTGGTCATTATTCTTAATGAATTCTCCGCCGCGTCCCTCAGTCAGCAAAGCCATAAAATCAAAAAAAGATAAACCTAATCCACGGATTATGATCGGCTTATTTGCAGGTACTTTTAATAAATCAACTTGAGAAGGATGAAAAGGAGCTTTATAAATGAGACCGTGCCTATTGGCAAAATCAGAAAGTGTTTTTTCTTGATCAGTTAACTTGTCATTGCCAAAACCTAAAGCAAGGATGACAAAATCAAAAAATTCTTTTTCTCTAGATTTGTTCTCAAAAAAAAGTTCGAAACCATTTTCCTTTTTATCGATGGATTTAATTTCTTCTTTTTCTAAGTCAATTAAAACGTTATTGCTTGATTTTATTTTAGTGTTATCATAGAACCACGCTTGATATAGGCCAACTAGCCCTCGTACTACGTAATCATTAGGCTCGACATTTATCTTTTTTAAATAATCTTTATTTGCAGCATGTTTTTTTATATATTCCTCGGCATCGTCTTTTAACCATTCATAAAGGTTTTTTCCTTTAAAAATGGGTCCCGGGTCTTTGACCGACTTATCTATAAAGAAGTCTATTTGGCTGACAACTGTATTAGTTACTAACAGACTGTTATTTTTTATATCTGGACTCCAGACTCTTCCTCCAGCTCCATACGGATCAAATAATTTAATAGAAACATTCTTATCTGTTTTAGAGAAACGTGCTGCTATTCTATTTGCCAAACTAAGCCCCCTGGGACCTGCTCCAACTATAGCGATATTCATAACTACCATTATATTATTGAAAAAATTTATTTCGCTAATGGCTTAATATATCAAGCAACGATACGTTTTAAGGAGGTTTTCATGACAGAACATGTTAATTATCACAATACGGTAGAAATTTTAAAAGATCATGGAATTACTTTAGAAGATATTGCGGAAATTACATATAGACTTCAAACTAAATTTTTGTCTGGGTTAGACCGAGAAATATCTTTAGCATCTGTTAAAAGAGTTTTACAAAAAAGAGAGGTTCAGCATGTTGTTTGGGTCGCTCTTGAATTAGATCGTTTGACAGAAGAAAATCGCATTAAGGAGCCATTACGAGGTGTTATTAAAGAAGATTTCGGTCTTTTTGGTGTAGATGAATTGTTAGGCAATGCGATCGCTTCTACTTTTGGTTCGATCGGATTTACCGGATATGGCTATGTTGATAACATAAAGCCCGGTATTATCGGAAAGATAGATAAATTAGGTAAGACCAAAGAAAACGTAACGACTACTTTCGCCGATGACATCGTCGGCGGTATCGCTGCTGCTGCAGGTTCACGTTTGGCACAAAAATATCCTAATGGATTTCCAGCAAAGGATCCTGTAAAAAAATAAATTTTTATGTATATAAATTATCTTTAGTTAGCACCCGGACTAATTCCGGGTGCTTTTATTATATTTATTTATTCTTTTATATCTTTTTTAAAATTAAAAAGGCGATTATAATTAAATGATTGTTATTTATTTGATAGAAAGCTAGTAATAATGGAAAAAATTTTTGTTTTAAAAAAATTATCCTATAAAGTAAAAGATCGTCTTATTTTAAACGATCTGAATTACGAAATAGAAAAGGGTGCGTTTTTGACGATTACCGGTCCCAGTGGCAGCGGCAAAAGTACTTTTCTTAGAATATTGGCTACTCTCTTAACTAAAAGCAGCGGAACTTTACTTTTTAAAAGCAGAAAAATAGAAGAATATTCAAAAATAGATTATCGGAGAAAAGTTTCTTATCTTTTTCAGCAGCCGCAACTATTTGGAGAAAAGGTCATCGATTCGTTAAGTTTCCCATTTCAAATACGAAATCAACAAGTTGATATGGAAAAAATCGAAAAATTACTTTCAGAATTTTCTTTAAAAAAAGAAATTCTTGATCAATCGATCAATGATGTTTCTGGCGGCGAAAAACAGCGAATATCTTTGATCAGGAGTTTGATATACAAACCTGAAGTTTTGTTACTAGATGAAGTTACTACGGGACTGGATACTTTAAATAAAGATATAGTTCATAAAAGCATCCGATCTTTTAATGAAAACGAAGGAATAACCATTTTGTCGGTGACCCACGACGAAAACGAAATAAAATCAGCCGATAAACTTTTAGAAATTATTGATGGGAGAATAAAAAATGCAAAATAACCTAACAGTTACACCTTTATCTTTATTTTTTGCTGCCAGTTTGGTCTTAATAGCGATCTTTATATCGCTTAAGCAGCACCTTTCGTTAGAAAAGGATTTGGTTATAAGCGTCATTAGAGCGATTATCCAGTTAACGATCGTTGGTTATCTTTTGACTTATATAATCAAAGTAAACAATGCAATTTTTACTGTTGTGATGGTCCTGCTGATAATCTTTAATGCATCTTGGAACGCTGCTAAGAGATCGAAAAAAGTTAAAAATGCTTTTTGGATAAGTTTTATCTCAATTTTCATTTCTACTTCCGTCACTATGAGCCTGCTGGTTATCTCAGGTTCAATAAAATTTATCCCTGCTCAAATGATTACGGTTAGTGGAATGGTTGCTAGTAACTCAATGGTTGCTGCAGGTTTGTGTTTTCGCAATATGTACTCGAATTTTAGAGACCAGAGACAGCAAGTCATGGAAAAATTAGCTCTTGGTGCCGATTTAAAACAATCTTCGATTTCAATAATAAGAGAATCGATAAAAACCGGTATGGCGCCTACGATCGATTCAGCTAAAACAGTTGGGATCGTTAGTCTGCCGGGAATGATGTCCGGTTTGATATTTGCTGGTATAGATCCAACCAAAGCTATCATGTATCAAATTATGGTCGCCTTTATGCTTTTAAGTGCAACGGGTCTATCCTCTATCTCTATATGCTATTTATCGTATAAAAGCTATTTCAATAAAGATCTTCAACTAATTTGATTTAAAAAACAAAAAAAGCACTCTTTTAAATATAAAGAATGCTTTTTTTGCCCCAGCTGGACTCGAACCAGCGCATGGCGGTACCAAAAACCGCTGCCTTACCGACTTGGCTATGGGGCAGAAGTATAACGATAATAAATTTGTGAATGATCATCAAACTTATTATCAATGGGAGCGGTAGGATTCGAACCTACGAACTCGTAAGAGGGCGGATTTACAGTCCGCAGCGTTTAACCACTTCGCTACACTCCCAAGTGATTCGACTAAATTATTTTAAATTATAATTTAACGAATATCAACCCTTTTTTGAAAAAACTCTTTTAAATTACAAATTTTGATATTGCATAACCAACGCCGGCTTCATTATTGTTTTTCGTTACAAAATCTGCTTTGTTCTGTATGTCTTTACTTGCATTGCCCATAGCAACTGAAATCCCGGATTTTTCGAACATCGAAAGATCGTTTCCTTGATCACCGATCGCCATAGATGAATTTAGATCTATATTTAAAAATTCGCTTATTTTTTGCAATCCTGAACCCTTT
The DNA here is from genome assembly GCF_051852995.1 of Oenococcus alcoholitolerans. Classification (GTDB taxonomy): domain Bacteria; phylum Bacillota; class Bacilli; order Lactobacillales; family Lactobacillaceae; genus Oenococcus; species Oenococcus alcoholitolerans. The sequence goes on along the minus strand of NZ_CP176042.1, from coordinate 1,598,927 downwards.
GTCGCTTTTTTGGACATAAATTCTAAGTTATACCAAGCACCTCTAACAACGTCTAAATTTGTCTTTAAATCGAGGGGCAAATTTTGTTGTAAACTGTCTAATTTTCTTTTGCTCCCGTTGATGATCGGCTTTATTAGTTCCACTTCCTCCGGCATTTTATCGTGAATAAAAAGCGGACTATTTACTAGATAATTTTCCATCTGTGCTTCGTTGGGTACGAAACGGTCTATCGTGTGAGAACCGTCAGTTGATTCTATTTGAAAGTATGCTTGCCTATTATCGGCAAATTTTTGTATGTCGAGATAGTCTTGATATGTAACTGGATTTTTAGCAATTATTTTGCCTGAAGTTGTCTGTATCAAGGCACCGTTAAATGCAATAACGAACTGATCGTCTGATATTGGAACGCCGATTATATTCAACCAAGGCAATATTCCTGATAGCGGTCTTCCAGATGCTATGACAACTTTTTTGCCTTCTGCGACTGCTTTTCTGATCGCTTTTATATTATTTTCTGGCACCGTTTGCTGATTAGACAAAAGTGTGCCGTCTATATCTATTGCTACTAAGTCAATTTTTTTCATTTTATACCCTTTTTATATCAAGACAGACCTATGATTGCTGCAAAAACCAAAATCAAGAAAACAATTGCTGTTATCGTAGTATACAAATAATCTTTTTCAAATAAAAATGCAAATATCGAAGCAAAAACCCGTATGGCTGGTGTTAGTATCAAAACAAATATTCCTATCATCATCCATGCGGCAGCTTTTGCCTGCAGTAGGCCGTTGAACAGACTTAACAAATTTGAAGGTATTTTATTTGGGTAGCCATCGTTTCCCTTTACAAAAAAAATGATCACCCCGATCAACATTATGACAATAGAAATAAAAACACCGGTCCTTAATATCCATCCTACGGTTTTCTCTATTTGTGTTTCGTTTTTTTTCTCGATCTTACTTTGCTCCATCAGTATAAATTAACCCCGAATGCTTTGATTATTAATTGGATACCAGCTATTAAAACGACAGGTATGAATATTTGCCTTATTAATTTATTAGGCAAAGAAGGCATTATTTTTGAACCAAAAGTTGATCCGATCACGATCCCTATAGCTATCGGGGCAACGATCAGAGGTCTCAAGGTTCCGTTTAAAAAGTAGACTAGGGCCGATGCAGCAGCCGTTACTCCCATCATAAAGTTGGATGTCGCACTTGAGGGTTTTAACGGCATTCTCATCACAGTATCCATGGCAAAAACTTTAAAAGATCCAGACCCAATGCCTAATAGACCCGAGGCTAGACCCGCACCGAACATGACCAATCCACCTAACGGCACCTTTTGAATATGATAATCAATTGTTTTTTTGCTGAGCTTGTCATAGTAACTAGAATCTAATTTCAATGTTTTTGAAATTCTGTCAGTTTTGTCGGCTGGTTTATCGGCGTTTTTATTTCTAAGTTTTTGCCACATGGTCAACGCTTGATATAAAAGCAATAAACCAAAAAAAGCATTCAACCAGGTCGCGTTGAATAATCCGACTAAAATTGCCCCGCAAAGTGCGCCGATAGTTGTAAATATCTCTAAAAACATCGCCAATCTAATGTTTAATAGGTCGTCTTTTAAGTATGCGACTGAAGCGCCTGAAGATGTTCCGATGACAGCTATTATCGATGCGGCTATGGCATATCTTATCGGCAGGTTCAATGCAAGGACTAAAATTGGAGTTATTATCATGCCGCCGCCAAGGCCAAGGACTGATCCAAAGGTTCCGGCAAAAAGACCGATCAATATAAATACTATGAAAAGCGTTATACTCATAACTAATATTTTATAGGTATTTCCGTCTATAAAAATTAAATCTTTTTTCTTGCGTTTTTTTTAGGATGTGTGTACAATATTTATATTGTTTCAAATCATTGTCTAGTAGTTCAGTGGTAGAACGCCGCACTGTTAATGCGGATGTCGCTGGTTCGAACCCAGCCTGGACAGTTTTTTTATTTCCAGAGCTTATTGAGCTCTTTTTTATTTGCCAAAAATATAGTTAATGCAGCATAAATAATTATTAGGATCAAAATGACGATCATTGCATAAGTCGTTCTAATTGGTACGACCGTCATGTCTACTCTGATGATCGAGTCAGGCTGTGCTATAAAAGCAGAACCGTCTATCAATGCGTGGATCAAAATAGGAACGATCAATACTGAAGTTTTTGTATAAACTATGCCGAAAATTATTCCGATCGCACTTGCATAAACCATTTGGGTTATGGTCAGCGAGGCGCTTTGGTGAAAAAGATTTATTGAATGTAAAACACCGAATGCTGCACCTTGTATTATGATGGCGGCAAAATAAAAAAACGAGTTTTTATTTGTGGACGACAGCAGGTTGCCAAGCATCATTCCTCTAAAAGCGTATTCTTCGGCAAAACCGACTAAGACCGCAAAAACGACTGCTAATATGATTTGTTGGTCAGATTGATTTCCGATAGCTAATTGTCTGCTTGCCAATAATATATTGCTGGAAAGAAAAATTAGGATCGGCAAAGAGTAGATTATTGCTGATCCAATTTTCAGAGTTGAAAAGTTAATTTTAATTTTAAAAAACAAGGCATTGCCTAAAATCAACAAAATTAGAAAAACAAATTCATAAAATGAATTTATCAAAAAAGCAGTTGGTATATCCATCGGTCTCAAATGATAAGAAAAAGACAAAAAATTGCCTTGCGGCCTATTGAAGAAAAATGGGATCGATATTTGTATTATGATCCTTGAAATGAATAAACTGGCGACCGTCCAAAGGAAAATGGGTATTATTTTAAGCATTGATGAGCTTTTTGAATGATTCTTATACACGATGGTCTAATTAAAACACCAAAAAAAATTTACGTCAATTTAAAAATAACTCCAAAAATACGTAAAAAAACGTGGAGGTTACATGATGGAAAATTTTTTAAAAACTGATTATGAACACATGTTGGATGAAGGTAATTATAATGTCCTTCCAATTGGGGACTACGAGGTAATTATAAAGGATGTAAATAGAAGGAAAGCCGCTACCGGTAACGAAGGTATTCAATTTCAAATTGAGGTAAGAAAGGATATTCCTGAAGAAAGCTCTCTAGTTAACAGCAGCGGGCGCTTTGGCGGACGGTCTTTTTTCACTACCGTTTGGAATTCCGACCGAAATCCAGATTACCGTTTTACGAGTTTGAATGCGATCGCGATTGCTTGTGGAGCTGCTGATAACCATATTTTCACTGATTTTGATGATTTTAAAAAACAGATAGTCAAAAAACCTGTTCAAGTGCATTTAACTCATGATGTCTCAACTTTTCAGGGAGAAGACCGGGTACAAGAAACTGTTGCACCTTGGGACTGGGAACCGACTAATTTTGTTATCTAACAAAAAAAGATCAATGGCTGTATTGTCTTTGATCTTTTTTTATACCAAGAAAACGGAAGTCTTTTAAATTAGTTTTTTGTTCAATACTAATTTCTTTTGCTTCAATTTCTGTCTGTTCTTTGAAAAATTGCTCATATTCTTGTATCGATAATTTTTTTCTACGCTTGATCTGTTCAACTATTGTTTTTTTGTCGATAGATTTTTTAAAACGATCGGTCAACTCAATAGAAAAGAAATCTCCGACTGCGCCGGATCCGTAACTAAATAGTCCCAATTTATCACCTTTCTTAAGGCTTGGATCTTGAATTATCAAAGATATCAGACTTAAATATATTGACGCTGTATAGATGTTTCCGACCTTTTGATTAAGGTCTATTGAAAGATCGAATCTCTTTTTTAACATTTCTCGTGTACTTGGATCGATTTTTTCACAGGCTATTTTAAAAGCTTTATAAGCTAGTTTGCTGTATGGAACATGAAATAACAAAGCCGCAAAGTCGCTTTTATTTTTATTTATATACTCTTCGAAAACTGTTTTGAAAAACTCCAGATATTTTTCTTGAGAATAATGACCATTTGCAATGGCGTTTTTTTGATAGTTAGGACGCCAAAAATCCATTATTTGTTCACTGTAGACCTCGTTATCTTGGCTTATGGCGGCAATATTTGGATCTTTGGATATTATCATCGCCACCGCTCCCGCGCCTTGAGTTACTTCTCCTGGAGTATTAAGACCATATCTTGCAATATCTGAAGCTGTTATCAAAGCTTTTTTATTTGGATGAGTTCTCACATAGTCGCATGCGCTCATAAGGGCAGCCGTGCCGCCGTAGCAGGCTTCTTTAATCTCAAAGCTTCTTGCACTATTTGATAGTTTCAGCAGTTCTTGAAGATATAAAGAGCCGGATTTCGATTGATCGATCGAAGATTCAGTTGCAAATATGATCAAACCGACATCGTCTTTATCAATACCGTCCACTACTCTTTTGGCCGCATTAGCCGCCAGGGTTACCGAGTCTTGATCTGCTGGTGCGACTGACATTTGTTTTTGCATCAGTCCAAGGAGATATTTATTTGGATCAACGGATCTTGCTTCGGCCAAATCTTTTAAATCTAAATAAAATTCAGGTGTATAAAAATTTATTCTGTCAATACCGACATTCATTTTTGCATCTCTTTTCTTTTATTCTGCAAAGGCATATGGCCCGCTTGAATACCTTCTGTTACTAGTGCTCTTGTCGCAGCAAGGTTATTAGCGACTCCAACACAGGCTGTGATAGACATTAATTCTTCAGCTTTCGGTTTGCCCAAAAGTTCAAGTGAATATTTAGAGTAGGGTAAATAATTTATCGCACCGCCGATAACACCTACAGGCATTGGAATATCAGCTTTAAAACGCAGAAAATTGTCTGTTCCTAGAAACCATTCTACTAACTTACTATCTGGTTTTTGGTAACTTTCTAGTAACGAAGCGGTAACGGCTCTAGTATCATTAGCAGTCGCTAGACAAACTGCCTCTATTCCATTTAGCATGCCCTTAAAATCGGTTGCTCTTCTTTCGTTATTTATTTTTGCAAAACCGCTTAGAGCTGCGATTTTTTCTGCAACTTTTTCCCCAGTCATCTGCCTGGTTTTCAAGTCATCAAAACTTACTTTTCCGCTTAAATGAACTATCTTTTTTTTTGAACTATTGCTTAAAATCGCGGCCAATACGTCATCGTTTTTTGTTAGCAGGTTATTTTCTATCCAATTTTTTATTTTTTCGGCGATCGAATCTATCAAATTAGCACCCATTGATTGCTGACTGGCGATCCTGAGTTCTATCCAATCATTTTTTGTGTTTTGATGGAAAATAATTTTTTTTAAACCGTCACCTCTTTTTACAGCTCGCGGATTTACTTTTTCTGCTAATTCAAAGAGGATTTTTTTTGACGAATCTAATTTTTTTGCAAACAAGTCTGGATTTTGCAGTTTATCAAAAATTATTTGGCCGATCATGTATTCATTTTCGATGTTAGATATAAAACCGCCGGATTTTTTTATTCGCATAGCACCGTTTGAAGCGGCAGCAACCACGGATGGCTCTTCAGTTGCCATTGGTACTAGATATTCCCTGCCATTTATCAAAAAATCAGTTGCTAATCCCAATGGTATTTCGATTTGGCCAATACCGTTTTCAATAAAATGATCGATTTGGTCATTGCTGAGTGCAGTTTTATATTTTATATTTTCTAAAGCTTTTTCGGGCAGCCCCATTTGTTTTAGAAAACTTATTCTTTCTTCTATGGCCATTTTATATATTTTTTTCATTTGAATATATCTCCATTGCCATGCCCATGCCGCCGCCGACACATATCATTGCTATTCCGCTGTTCAATGATTCTTTTTTTATTTCTCGTGCAAGTGTGAAAATTATTCTTGCTCCGGATGCTGCCAGAGGATGGCCGAAAGCCAGCGACCCTCCGTTCAAATTTATTTTGTCATACGGTATTGAAAGTTCTTTAGCATCAACGATCGTCTGGGCCGCAAAAGCTTCATTTATTTCAAACAGATCGTATTGGCTGATCGTTTTATTTTGACTTTTTAAAATTTTCCTCGCAGCGGTTACGGGACCGTAGCCGAACAGTTCCGGCTGTACTCCTGCTTGTTCAATTTGACCGATTTGGGCTAAAATCGGCCAATTATGCTGATTGGCAAATTTTTTACTGGTTATCAGCAGCAGACAGGCACCGTCGCTGATGTTGGCAGCGGTTGCCGCTGTTATCGTTCCTTGATCTTTGAAAGCAGCTTTTAATTTTTTTATTTTGTCGAGATCTAATTTTCTTCTGATAGTTTCATCGTGATCTAGGATAGTGTTTCGGCCAGTTTTTAGCGGAACGATCTCTTCCTTGAAAAAGTCCTCGTTTAAGGCTTTGGCTGCCTTTTTTTGTGATGAAATAAGCCATTGATCTTGCTGCTGCCGATCGATTTTGAATTTTTCAGCTAAAATTTCAGTCTCAAAACCCATGCTTTGACCATTAAAGGGATCGATCAAACCGTCGGAAAAAAGCAGATTTTTGTCGCCGATGATTTTGCTGGCGTTAGTCATACTATCCGTTCCTCCGGCTAAAATGGCTTGTTCAGGATCGCTGTTGATCATTTGGGCTGCTAGTTGGACAGCTTTCATTCCTGATGCACAAGCTTGATTAACAGTGAAGGCCGTACTGGAAAAATCCAGACCGATCTGAATTGCTGTTTGACGAGCTGTATTTTGTCCTAAAGCAGCCTGATAAACATTGCCTAAGATAAGTTGGGAAACCATTTTAGGAGAAATATGATTATTTTTTAAAAGACTTTTACCTGCTTCGACAGCTAAGTCGACTGCCGAATATGAAGATAGCAAACCTTGATAATTTCCAAATGGAGTTCTGCTGCCTGCAACGATCACCGCTTGTCCTGCTGATGCTGTTTTTCTCATATATCTAATTATACGGGGTAAAAATAGTCGTTTTGATTAAAAGGAAAATGGTCCAAAATCGTTTTTTAGATCGAAATCTTCGTAAAAAGTTATGTTATAAATAATCTAAGATTGATTTTCGAAAATAGGAATTAATTAGGAATTAAATGAAAATAAACGAAAAAATCACACCAAATTTTAGAAAAACTCTTGCTCTGCTTTTGATCATTGCAGTCTTGATTTTTATGGAAAAACTTTTTCCATTGATAATTTTTACTTGCATAATTTCTTATCTTTTATTAAGGTTCACTAATTTTTTACGTGAAAAAGTAATTTTTAATCGCGGTGTAAGTTTGTTGGTAATATATGCTGTTGTTTTGACGGCATTAGCTTTGACCTTGATGTCTGTTTATAATATCGTTACGATCCAATTCCATAATATAATGCCAATGATCCAAAAAGAGATCGCAAATCGTGAGTTTTTGCGTAGTTATGGTTTTTTTAAGATCGACAGATACATAAATAATCATTCTGCTTTGACTTTTGGTTTACGGAAAATACAAAGATTAGGCTTTGGGATCTACTCTTTTGTTTTGGCCAATGTACTTTCATTTATTTTCGTTTTGACCCATAAACAGGTTTTTTCTTGGATCGATGAATGCAGGAAAAATAACCGAATCCCTTTTTTTGCTGATTTATATCGTATTTGTGTACGTTTTGTTCACATTCTGGGCAGTTTGTTCACAGTTCAAATAACTATAAGCTTGATAAATACTACTTTGATGACTATTGGACTTTATTTTTTAAATTTTCCTTACCTGATAACGTTGTTTTTTATGATTCTTATTTTGGGGATGATCCCGATCCTTGGTGTTGTTATTTCACTTATCCCGCTTTCCATAATCGCTTATTCTATAAACGGTTGGACGACTGTTATTATATTGATAATCTTGACCATTTTTATCCATCTGTTGGAAACTTATTTTTTGCATCCTAGATTGATGTCAAATGTCACAAGATTACCCGTTTTTGTTATTTTGTTGATTTTGATATTCATGGAGCATCTATTAGGCATATGGGGAATGATCGTTGGCTTGCCTATCGTTACTTTTCTTCTTGATTTTCTTGGTATTTACCCATTTGGATCCGGTAAAGAAAGTAATAATACTACAAAAAGCAAACAAAAAACTCAGCAATAACACGCTGAGTTTTTTTAAAATGGATGCTAGGTTATCGAATCGTAAACACTGTGCCTCTTATGCAGCAAGAGTTTTAAGTTATCATCATCATTTTGAGTCATATTTTGAGTAGCATTTAATAAAGTTTGAAAAAGAGGATACCGTTTCTGTTTTTCTGCTTGCTGATTAGATTGATATCCTGCCAAGTCGGAGCTAACGATTCATCCTTACGTATGGCCATAAGTGCTGATAGTCTAAAGAATACATAGTTAAGATAAATGATTGATCGTTGAACTATGTAAGCATATGTTCGCATAGTTATATTCATCCCCCACTATTTCGGATACAAAAAAGCACCCTTCTAAATTGAGAATGCTTGAATTAAATTTACTTTTTTGAGTCGCAAACTTGAGTAATTTGAATCATATGATGACTCTTGGATTCTTATAAATGCCTTAACAGTGGGCTTTGTGCACCTTCAAGTTACACAAAAATGGATGCTCAGGGGATCGAACCATAAACGCTCTATCCCTTGCCCCGTAAGGCTTTAACGATTTAATAATTTTAAATATTACTTTTAATATTACTTTCGTTGATGAATTTTGAAAATATACTTGCTGTTTCTGTTTTCTGCTTTTTAGTAACCTCGGCATATATCTGTAAAGTCGTATGCACGTCATTATGACCGAGCTGGTACTGGAGTTGTTTAATATCCATTCCGGCCTGAACAGCTAAAGTAGCATAAGTGTGTCTGAAACCATGAATGATGATAGGCGCTAGTCCTGCATGTTCAGCAATCTCTCGACACCAGTTTCTAGGCTTGCCCAGTGTGATAAATGAATTAGTTGCGCTGTTGAATACGTACTCACACGGGGATGATGGATAGCCCAGTTCTTTAAATTGCTCATGTTGGCGATATTTCCACTCAGACAGCACTTTAACGGTGTCATTATCAAGCATGATCGTACGATTGCTTGCCTTGGTCTTGGCTTCATTGCTGACTTTTTCACCATCAGCAGTAGTCACTATTGTCTTAGATATGGTTAATTGTTTACTGACTAGGTTTATATCTGACCACTGTAATGCTAATGCCTCGCCTTTTCGCATACCAGTAAAGGCTAATAACCTGAAAAACACATATCGGCTATAATGGTCTTTAGCATATAAGTTATAAGCACTGGTTAAAAACTTGATGAGTTGTTCTTTATCGTAGAACTTCACTGAGTCTTTAACGGGTGCTTTTTTAGTTCGTGGTCTATCTACACTATCAAAAGGGTTCTTATCGAGATAGCCATACTGAACCGCTTTTTTATAAACTTGATTGACAATATCGAGCGTATCAGTGTAGCCAACTAACTTAGAAGCGATATGGTTAACAAACTTTTGCGCTTTGATCGGGGTCAATTCATCTAAATACATCCCCGCAAAATAAGGCTTGATATGCAACTTATAACGCTCTTTAATCTTGACTAAAGTGGACGGCTTGACGCTTTTTGCTTTGGTCTTTAACCATTCTTCAGCCAGTTCAGAAAACTTCATCCGCTTTGTTTTTTGGCTCTCTAACTGCCCGTTGGCTTCAGCTACTTTGTAAGCACGATAGGCATTAGTAGCCTCTTTTTTGCTGGTAAAACCGCTTTTCATAGTCGGTCTGCCGTTTAATACAATTCTAAAATAATAAGACTTTAATCCGTTTTTCAGGACTTTATTTTTAATCTGCATGAATTTAATTCATGGCAACACAAATAATCAATCAATCAAATCAATACGTGAGTTTTTAAGGCTTGTCTTTGCCTGTTATGTAGCGGTTTAAATCTGCTCCAGAAAGCCCATTAAAATATGAACTTAAAAGGCCACGCCTGTTTTTAAAGTCTATACGATAGTCTTTATACAGATTTTCTATTGCGCAAACATTATCTAATAGTTGAAAAATAAATATTTTTTCTTTATTTAACAGATCTCTTGTTAACGAGTTTATTTCAAAATCAGTTATACCGAATTCACCATTTTTTGCCCCTAAAATTGTAAAAGTTAACGATTCTAATGTTTCTTTTAAAAGTTTTATCTGAGAAAAAGGTGGCAATTTATAATCTTTGGAAACAATTTTTTTTGTACTGTTAACTAACCCTTGGAAAAAGTATTCAACTAGTATATTTTTTAATTCTGATATTTTAAAATCTCGATCAATAAAATCATTTCTCATATCTTTAACGATCTGATAACCAACATCATCAGACATATCGCCATCTTGTTTAATTTCAATTTTTCTTATCTGATTTTCCGCATCCTTTGATCCGAACAAGAACGCTTCTTCAATACCTTTAGATACTTTATGTGCTTCGATTTTTGCGTCTCTTTTTGCATTAGGATCTTTTAAAATGGATATAGTTTTTTTAGACAGTTCTTTTATTTGTTTTGTTGACATAGAACTATAAATATTCTTTTTAATGGTATCTAATGGTAGTTTGCTTGAAAAGCGTCTGTATATTTTTATTTGTATTGCACTAAAAACAATATCTAAACTATTATCTCTTAATTCATATAGTTTTTTTTCGTGTTTCTTTGATATACCGATTAATTGATTAGTCACGTTAAACAAACCCATAAAACAAATAAAGTTAATGGATCTAACAGAATAATAGTTATTGACCAGATCCCATATCTTTTTTTGCTCTTGTGACAGGACTTTTTTATCTCTTAGTTTGGATTTTATCTGTTCAAATTGATAATTAATTGAATTAATTACGAACGTTTGAAGCTGGGTATTATCTTTGAACAATATTCTAAATTTATTAACTTTAAAGAAAGTAGCCATGCGTTGTAAGTATTCATCACTAGGTTTATTTTGACCGTGTTCCCAGTTATTGATGGCACTTTTACCGCTTGCGTCAATTTTAATGCTTAAAGCCTCTTGCGTCATATTAGCAGTATTTCGCAGGTCTTTAATATTCTTTCCTAATTGTTTTAGATTAAATAATTCCATAATTTTTAAAGTACAAAGTTTGTCAAGTACATATTTTGCTATTTCAAGTTCTCAAAATATTTTGTACACTTATCTTATAACGTTGGTGGTGATAAATCAACGTTATAAATATTAGAAAGGCAAAAATCATGACAACACAAACAAAATCTCTTAAATCTCAAATCAAATCAGCTTCATTCCCACAATGGAAAGTAGCGGATCAAATCGGCGTGGCTGAAAAAACGTTAATCGTATGGCTTAGAAGAGAAGATAAGTTAACCAGCAACAAAAAAGAATTAATTTTAAAAGCTATTCAGGAGCTATCTCATGAATAATGATGAGAAGTTCTTTCCCATAACTTTTCGTAGGCGGGACGCTAGAAAACTGTTTTCGATAAGTGAAAGGACGTTTGATCGCTTGGTGCAGTCAGGCGATATTCATCCTATCTTAATTGATAGCTTGAAATTATATAAGACTAGCGACATCTTAGCATACTTTGAAAAGAAGGAAATCAGCTAAATGAAAAATAAAAATACAAAAAAATCTGCTAACGCTTCAGCTTTCGAGGGCACTGGCACTAACAGATCAAATACACAACTAGATAATAATCATCTAGCCACTTCTAATAATACAAGAACACTTATTCATTTTGAACAACTTGAGTTTAAAGGCATGCCTGAATTTTCTTCAGGTAATACAGGCTATTTTGATAATTTAAAAATACCAGCGTATTTAAAAGTAGTGGCTAATTCAGTCCCTTATGGTATGAAAAATGCTAGAACAGTCGAAACAATAGCAAAATTACTTAATCTGACAGCCAGAACGGTTTATACCTATACACATCTTCTAACAGCAAAATACAACCTTCCCTTAGCCAGTATCACTTACGGTGAGCAAACAGGCATGTTCATCCCCGCTAGTCAAAGCGAATTGAATGCTTATCTAGCGCAAGCACAGTCTAGAATTTCCCGCAGTCAAGAACGTACAAGCGGTGTAGAAACTGGTTTTTATATTTATCAATCAGAGTTAAACAAACTAAAAACTCTATTGACTGGAGGTGAATAATGGCTGATCACGATAATAGCAAAACTACCAAGCTAAAAAACCGTTTAAAGTTGCTTCAGTCTCAAGCATCTCCAACGCCTGATATGTTTGCTAGAAATCAAGACGGGTCATTAAGAAAGAACAACCTCAAGAACGTACTGGCTTTTGTCAGAATGGCGATACATCCTTTTGGGGATGACCTCTTAAAATTTAACGAGTTTTCCAACAATACCGAACTTGTTTCTGATAAAACCATTAAAATCAGCACCTATAAATTCAAGTCGGGCGAGATCGGTAATGATTTTATTAAAGCGATTATCAGTTATGCCAGCGACACCTTATACAATTATCAGATCAAGCCTGACTTAGCAATCACAGCTATTGAACAGCTTGCCCACGAGAACGCTTATAACCCGCTAATTGATTACTTAGATGACGCTGTAGCACATTGGGACAATCAGCCACGTATTCACACATTTATGCACAAATATCTAGGCGTAAAGCAAACCGACTTTAACGCTAGAATGTTTAAATTATGGCTAGTCGGCGCAGTGGCTAAGGCTTATAAACCAGATACACAGTTTGATGAGGTCTTGCTATTACAAGGCTCGCCCGCTTCAAATAAAACAACTTTCTTTAGAAAAATAGCGGTTAATGACCAGTTTTACACTGATAGTGTCACCGACTTCACTAATAAAGATAACTATAAGCTGATGGTCAGCCACTGGATAGTAAATGATGATGAGATAAAAGCAAAGAACAGATCAGGGATAGACGCCGTAAAATCATTAGTTACACAGACACACCTCGAGTTCAGACTGCCTTATGATAAGTTGCCACAGAAGTATCCTGCTGGTTTCGTGATAGGCATGACAACAAACGAACCTCAACCGCTTAAAGATAAGACTGGCGATAGACGTTTTATGGTCTTGCACCCAGACAAAGACCAGCGGGAAACTGATATTCATAATCTAACAGCCGAAGACATTAAGCAACTTTGGGGCGAAGCAGTCTACTCATTCAACCATGGCTATAATTTCCGCTTAAGCTCAAAAGAAGAAGAACAGCTTGCTAAGGAACAGAAAATATATACAGCCACAGACGAAGCCACTGAGAATATTGAACAAGCTATCAGCAACCAGCCTATTGGCAAGCATTATAAATTAACCGAACTGACTGATATAGCACTCGGGGATGATTATAGATATGCAAGCACAAGAGAGCGCAGAAAAGCAAGGAACGAAGTGGCAATGATATTCACTACTAAAAGCGACTGGAAAAGGTCTAACGTTCACAACGTACAAAGATATACCAAGATAAAATAAGCAATATGAGACCTGCAAGGGTCTTTTTTTTATGTTGGCTAACCCCTAACTAACCTTCTCAAGGTGCCTCACGTAACGCGCTAACCCTTTGTTAACCTCAAGAATGCCGTTATATCAACGTTTAAGCCAATTAGGTTAGGGTTAACTACTTTTAACATTTTATAAAAGCATAATAAATAATATATATATAGAAGGTTTGAGAAGCTGTTAACCTAACCCTTTTGCCCATAAAGCCCGTGGTTATGCGGTTTTAAGGGTTAATAGGAGGTTAGTTAGTAACCGTCAGACACCTTCATGCGGTTAATAAGAGGTTAGTTTAGGTGAGTTAGTTGCAACATCCCCACTGATAAACTTATTTATTTCTACATAAATATTAAAAAACATCCTTGTGGGGATGATTAGATACGTAGCACAACATCTTTACAGTGCTTATCTTCTATCTGCTTGCCTAATCGGTTGAGATCAAACAGCTTAAAGTTATCAGCAAAATAAGCCCGTTCCTTTCTTAATCGTGCATTAATTGCACTGGCTGAACAGTGGAAGATCGTGCAGAGTTCTTTTTGTGACAGCTTCCTTCTGCAATACTTGGCTTTGAGTACGGGACAAGCCAAAAATAAGCCGTACAGCACTCTTAACAGCTCATCTTGTCTGACAGACGATTCATAGTCTTCAGTGCTTCTATAGGCTTTTTGATAGGCAAAATAAGGGCTCAGCGCTTCTTTAAAGCGACACAGACGGGTGAAAGTCAAGATTGGATATTGGCTGCAGACACAGTCAATGGCTTTGTTAATAGGACTTTTAGTCATACCTTCATTGGTCTTCTTCTTGGAAAGGTGAAAAGAACATCAAGCCCAGACACACGCTGTCTAACAGAATGCCGAGCGCACTCAGTTATCTTCAGCACATCAATCTCTCTTGACTGCTTGACAAATAACTGCCGTTCTTTGGCTAAGTGATAGCAGACTTGTGTATGACTTAAATGAGTTATAGCTTGCAAGTCCTTTAAAGACAAAGCTGATTTTAAGGTATTAGTTGCCTGCTCACTGGTGTATCGCACAGTTAGCAAGGGACAGTCCTTTAGTGCTGACTTGACGGCTGTAATCAATTCAGGGCGTGAATACACACTCCCGTCAGCAAAGCCAATCGCTAAGCCGTCTTGGTTTCTTTGACAGTAGCTTAGACATTGGCATAAGATACGGACTGTTTGATTCAGCCACTTTGTTTTAATGATTGCCATGCTTTAATTATATTAAATTGATAGTACTATGATATCAAAGCCGCCCCTACATTGCCGTTTGAGAAGAGCGCACCAATTACTGTCATTTCGTGTCAAAGTAATTTTTTTAAAACTTTTTTAATAGGGGGTCTACCAACGCCAAAGCCGTGCGGTTACGGCGTTTGTATTTACAAAAATGCTTTAAAACTACCCCTTAAATGCACCCTAAAAACGAACTATATTAAGAGATATATAAATATTATTCGTGATAACAAAAAAATTTGAAAAACGAATTTTTAATACAGTGAGGAGCAATCCGTTCAGTGGATGACTTGTTAACAGCAGAAAAACAACAAGGGGGTAACGAAACAGGACATCCCCGTTTTCTTATGTTTTTGCCCGACTATTCAGACCACCGTCCTCTTAAAGGACACAGGTTGAGCAGTGTAGCAACTATATGAAAGCCTTAATACAGGTATTTATCAGGCTACAAGTTTTTGTTTTTAATTATATTTACAACCGTGCTTGTATCCACGCTTGTACTCAGTAGTTTATAGTCCGATCAGTACTGCAGGGATACATTAAGTATTCACAAGCGTCGCAAAAGGCGACAATAGTAAATAACTGCATAATTAAGAGACTGGCTGAAAACATATTTCTAAGCCGTTACCGTTATATTGACTGATTAGACATCCCATTAAGCAAGAAAAAACGCCCATTACGGACGCTTTTTATTTATCAGTATAGCAACAAGGATAATGATGGCTATCAACCACCACAGCTTAATTAAGTACAGGATAATCAAAGCCAGTATCAAGTATGGCAATAGTTTGCCAAACAGCTTAGCACAGGCGATTATCAGCATTAAAGCGATCAGCAGCCACATATCAGCCTTTACTAGAGACCCTTGCTATTGTTTGGTTTTCCAGTTTATCGGTCATGATAACGGCATTATGCAACAAGGTTATAAATGTTGACCAGACAGCGTTAATTTCTCTTTGGCTATCAATCAGATCGTTTAAAGCCTGTTGGTTATTTAATGCTTCAGTCGGGTTGTCTTGGATATTGAAATCAATGATTAACTTTAAATCATCTAACAAACGCACATCTCCAGTCAGCTTTTCCAAGTCTTTTCCATTGATCGTTACTTTTTCTTCAGTCATTTTTAATCTCTTTTCGATTTATTTAATGACTTGATTGAGATTATATTGTGAGACCATTTTTGACCTCACTTTCTTAAAAAACAATATTACTTTTCGTATTACTTTTTAAGGTAATATCTAGGCATATTCACAACACCTTAAATCTTGAAAATGCCTTAACAGTGGGCTTTGTGCACCTTCAAGTTACACAAAAATGGATGCTCAGGGGATCGAACCCTGGACCCACGGATTAAGAGTCCGTTGCTCTGCCAGCTGAGCTAAGCATCCAAACAAGTGTCTATTCTATCACGACTATCAACATATAAGCAAGCAGTTTTTCTAAATTTTTAAGGGTGCTGGTATAATGATCGGTATGAGTAAAATTCTTGTAGTCGATGATGAAAAACCTATCGTTGACGTAATTAAATTTAATTTGGAAAAAGAGGGCTATGATGTCGTGACTGCTTTAGATGGCCGTCAGGCACTCGAAGTTTTTGCCGATGAAAACCCCGACCTAGTCCTTTTGGATCAAATGCTTCCTGAAATCGAGGGAACAGAGGTCCTTCGCCAAATCAGAACTAAATCGTCAACGCCAGTTATAATGGTCACCGCTAAAGATACAGAGATAGACAAGGTGGTGGGTTTGGAAATGGGCGCTGATGATTATGTTACCAAACCATTTTCAAATCGTGAATTGATCGCGCGTGTCAAAGCTAATTTAAGACGCAAAAGCGGTACGCTGTCAGGTGTCAATGAGAACCAAGATGAAAGCAAAAAAGAAATAAGAATAGCTGATTTAGTGATCGATCCTGATGCTTATACTGTCACAAAAGATGGTTCTTATTTGGATCTGACCCACCGTGAATTCGATTTGCTGCACTACTTGGCTAGGCGTCCCGGACAAGTTCTCACTCGTGAAGCGCTTTTGACTGAGGTTTGGGGTTTTGATTATTTTGGCGATGTAAGAACGGTCGATGTTACTGTCAGACGTTTACGTGAAAAAATCGAGGATTCTCCTTCACACCCAGAGGTTTTGATGACCAAACGCGGTGTTGGATACTTTGTTCGTCCGGATAGCAATAGGAAATAAACGATAAATTATTTAATTTACTAGGATGAATAGCATTTCAAAAAAAGTCTCTAAATTTATTCTTTCGGTACATTTTAGGATTGCCCTGATTTTTACTCTGATCACATTAGCCACCGTCGGATTGGTTGGGGCTTTTTTTGTCAACCAATATTCTAGTCAATTGATACAATCCTTTGATGACCGAGTTTCTATACCTGATCCTGTTAGAAATCAACTTATTTCTGATCTGCAAAATCAAAACTCTGCTGCTGTTAACCAAGATATCAATAAAGTTTTATCAACATTGGGCGATATTGGCAATCAAGATTATGTTTATGTCGTCGACAATAAAGGCGTAATTCGCGGTGTATCGGATTTAGCTATGCGCCAGCTGTCTGGCCATTCCATATCTGCATCCTCAACGATCACTCAACCGATTTTAAGCAACATATATCGGGCTATGTCCGGATATGACGGCTATCAAAGAAGAATGAGAGGCGATATTCTTGGCCGCCGTTATGAAACGCTCACAGTGCCGTTGGAGTCTCGTCCAGGCGACCGCCAATCTACTGTTGGTGTTTTTGTATATTCGGCTAGTATGGAACAAATATATAATTCCATCAGCAACATTACAAAAATGTTTGTTGGAGCCCTTTTCGTACCTTTGCTGATGACTATTTTGATCGGTTTTCTGATGGCTAGGTTCCTGACTAAACCGATCACTGAATTAGCTGATCAAACGGAGCAGATAACTAAGGGGAATTATTTAAATAAGAATTCGATCAGGCTGCATGATGAGATCGGTACTCTTTCAAAAAGGATAAATAGTCTTTCGGACACTTTGGCTTCTGAAACCGCTATTTCTAATATGGAAAGAGACCGTTTGCACTCTTTGCTGACCAATATGACTGATGGTGTTTTAGCTATCACGCGGGATGGTACGATCACGATAATCAACCAGGCAGCACTTGATTTCTTGCAGCTCCCCAACTCTAAAGACGCTGTTGGGAAAAATATCGCCGAGTTATTTGATTTTCCTGATAAAAAAATAAGTCTGCGCGATCTTTTTCAATCCGCACAAGGATTTTTCATACACCCAAAAAATGATGACGATCCTACATTAAATATCGTTGCAAGTCTTGTACGCCGCCAGTCTGGTTTTATTTCTGGAGCTGTTGTTGTTTTGCGCGATGTTACTAGAAGATTAAAAATCGAAAATGATCAGAAAAACTTCGTTTCTAACGTTAGCCATGAATTAAGGACACCTTTGACTTCGGTAAATTCTTATATTGAAACTTTGCAGGAAGGCGCGTCCAGCGATCCGAAAATTTTAAAGGAATTCCTCGGTGTCGCTCATGATGAAACGCAGCGGATGATCCGTATGATCAATGATCTGCTGGAGCTTTCAAGAATGGATCAAGGCCGTACAAAAATGGAGATCGAAGCCGTTAATTTTACAAAGTTTATCGATTATGTTTTGAACCGTTTTAAAGTTATGTTCAAACAAGGCCACTCTATGCATTCGAATAAGAGATATCAGATCATTCGCAAGTATGATTCAAATAAAGCTTTGTATGTTGAGATAGATTCGGAAAAATTTATGCAGGTAGTCGATAATTTGATCAACAATGCTATAAATTATTCTCCTGATGGCGGAAATATTGAAGTTGATATACAAAATAGATCGGGCCAATTAGTTCTTTCGGTTAAGGATCACGGTTTGGGTATACCTAAAAAGGATCTGGAAAATATATTCACTAGATTCTATCGGGTTGATAAATCTCGGGCAAGAAGGCAGGGCGGAACCGGTTTGGGTCTGGCTATTTCAAAAGAAGTCGTTACTGCATTGCATGGTAAGATTTGGGTAGAGTCTAAAGTTGATGTTGGTACGACCTTCTATGTTAGTTTTCCAGAAATAGATATAAATTCGCCAAAATTAGATTTTAATTGATTTTTCTTAATCTTTTTTTAATCAAGCTGCTAGTATACTAATTAATGTTTTGGAGGTTTTAGATGCCAGAAATACAAGAGCCGGAAAATAATCAGACTCCGGATGACAAAAATAAAAAAAATACGAACTTTACTGATGAGCCCGAGGTTAAAAATCATAATTTTGGCAGGATCGTAGCAACGATTTTTGCTTCAGCTGTTTTAGGCGGTGGTGTTGCTGCAGGAGCCGGCTATATTTATACTCAAACAACTAATTTCATTGGCAGAAGTACTGGAGTATCCGGAAATGGGAAAACAACTGTTCAAGCTCCGATCGTAACTGGAAATTCTAATGCGACAAAAGTATATAACGGCTTGAAACAAGCGGTAGTTTCGGTTGTAAATCAACAGCAGGCCGGCAACGGTTCTCCTTTGAACGGATCAAATTCTGGAAATAATTTCCAAACACAGTCTGAAGGTTCCGGCGTTATTTATAGAACATCCCCAACTGCGGCTTACATAGTTACTAATCATCATGTTGTGGCAGGTGCTGATCGTTTAAGGGTCGTTTTATATAATAATCGGCAGGTCACTGCTCATTTAGTTGGTTCAGATGCCATGACTGATCTGGCAGTTTTGAGGATTCCTGGAAGCGGGATCAATAGTTCTGCACAATTTGGCAATTCAAACCAAATAGCAACCGGACAGCCGGTTTTGGCAATAGGTTCGCCGCTAGGTACTGATTATGCTTCTTCAGTTACTGCTGGTATCATATCGTCTCCAAGAAGACTGGTTTCCAATCTTTCTTCAAATGGGAGGACCAATTACGGCGATTCGGTTGCTATACAAACCGATGCCGCAATAAATCCTGGTAATTCAGGCGGTCCTTTAGTCAACATGGCTGGACAAGTTATCGGGATAAATTCTCAAAAATTAACACAAACAACTTCGGGTGTTGCTGTTGAGGGGATGGGATTTGCAATTCCATCTAATACGACAGTCGATATAATCAATAAATTGATTAAAAACGGTCGTATCGTTCGGCCTGCATTAGGTGTTGAGGTTGTTGATCTTAGCGAGGTTTCAAATGAAGAGCGTGATTCTAATCTGAAACTTCCGAACAGTGTTAATAATGGAGTTGTGATCGCTGGTTTTTCCAGTTCTGATTCCCCGGCACGTAAAGCAGGACTTAAGAAATACGATGTTTTGGTTGCTGTTAACGGCAAGAAAATTGATAATTTAGCTGACATGCGGGATATCATATACAAACTTTCTGTCGGCGACTCGATAAAAGCGACCTTTTATCGGGGTTCTGTTCGTCATACAAGGACTATAAAAATGACTGAAATTCTCCACCAATAACTTTCCACAAATTATTAAATGAAATTTAAATTTGTGGATAACTTTTTCATACGAACGCTATAAAAGCCGTTACTACGGCTTTTTGTATTATCCGATATTTTTTTTGTTCGTGTGGAAAAGTGGAAAAAATAGCGAACAAGTATAATAGGTTCTATGCTTAATATACGTATTTTGGTCGTAGGCAAAGTAAAAGAAAATTATTTTTCACAGGCGATCGTTGAATATTCTAAACGCCTTTCTAGATTTGCGAAGATAGATATAGTTGAAGTAAAGGACCGGCCTACTCCTGAAAAAGCTAGTGCAGCAGAAAATAATGAAATAATCGAGCGTGAGGGAGAAGCCCTAAGTAAAAAGATTTCGAACCAAGATTTTGTTATTGCTTTGGCGATCGAGGGCAAACTTATAAGCTCGCCGGACCTTGCTGAGAATTTGAAAAAAATCCCTGTTGAGGGATTTTCTAAGATCGATTTTGTGATCGGCGGTTCACTTGGCCTTTCAAAACAGATCAAACAAAGAGCCGATTTAAAAATTTCTTTTGGCAGGATAACTTTACCGCATCAATTGGCAAGAGTCGTTCTTTTAGAACAGATTTATCGTGCTTTTATGATAAATGAAGGCAGTCCCTATCACAAATAAATAATAAATAAATTATTTATTGTCGGCTCAGCATATTTTTGAAAAAACAGGTTAAAAGTAAAAAAAGATAAATAAAAAAACTCGCTTGGAGTTTTTAATTACTTTCCGTTGATTTTTACGGCTTTTGGAAGTTCAACGCCTTCAACGCCTTTTGCCCATTGCTGCAACTGTGCAGTCCTCTTTAATTGGTTTTTCTTTTGCTGATTGTGAGCGACTGGACGGGGGCCAGCGAATGAATTATAAGGTGATTTGCCGGTTAAATTTTTATTAGACATAACTATACCTCTAGAAATATTTTACGCAGTTTTTAATTTTACTTTATGCATTAAGAAAAATCAAGTTAAGTCAATATTCAGATATAATTTAAGTAATGAAATTTTTGAAAAAAAACTGGCTGCTGTACTGGACGGTCGAAATCCTATTACTATCGATCTTGATTTTGGTACTGTCTTCGTTGAATTTTATATTTGAACCAATTGGAATTTTTATCAGGACTATTTTTTTGCCAGTTATAGTGGCCGGTTTTTTATATTATTTGCTCCATCCTTTAGTAGTTCTCATAGATACAAAAACAAAAATACCTCATTTATGGTCGGTTACGATTGTTTTTTTCTCTTTCTTGATTTTAATAATATTTCTCTTTTTTCTGTTCGTGCCGCATTTAATAGCTCAGTTAAGCAGCATGTTATCAGACCTGCCTAGGTTTGCCAGCCATATTCAAAGAACTGTTAATGATTGGCTGCAGGCTGGTTGGTTCAAACGGCTTGGCTGGGAGATCAATACTCGTGATATAGAAAATCAAATCGATCGTTATTCTTCAACTTTTTTGAGTTTTTCATTGTCCGGTCTAGGCAACGTGGTTTCTTTTCTAACGGGTTTTACCATTAATTTGATCACCATTCCGATCATGCTGTTTTATATGCTGGCGGATGGCCATAAATTTATACCGTTCGTTAACCGTCTCTTTTTATCGAAAAGAGAAGAAGAGGTCGATCTGCTGGCTCGGCAAATGAACGGAACTATAAGCCGTTATATCGGGGGTCAGGTGATCGAAGGCGGCTTTGTGATGACTTGTACTATTATTGGTTATCTGATCGTTAAGCAGCCTTTTGCGCCTTTATTAGGTCTTTTTGCCGGTATTTGCGTGCTCATTCCTTATATAGGCCCCTTTATTAGTGCTATACCAAGTCTTCTGGTGGCTGTTTCCATCAGTACACAGCAAGTTTTAGCTGTCGTTTTGATCGTTTTGATCGTTAGTCAGCTTGACGGAAATTTGATTTATCCAAACGCTATTGGGCGAAATCTTAAGATCCATCCGATGACTATTTTGGTCATTTTACTATCTGCTGGTAATATTTGGGGACTTTTCGGCATGATTTTGGGTGTTCCGGCATATGCTGTCATTCGTACACTGGTAATATTTTTCTATAATTTGTATCATCTCAAAAAAAATAGTCGTGAATCTAAAGAAATGCTGGTTAAAGATAATAGTGAACAAGAAAAAGATTCTGATGAAAAGGGAATAAAGGGCGGGAGTAAAAATGACACCAAATGAATTTATTGAATCTTTAAAAGAACAGCACCTAGTTCTTTCTGATCTTCAACTTAAGCAATTCAAAGATTATTTAACTTTTTTGATTGACTACAATCAAAAAGTTAATTTAACGGCGATCACCGACCCGGCAGACATTTGGATCAAGCATTTTTATGATTCGATAACGCCGCTTTTCTTTCTACCTATTTCTGATAAAAAATTTTCTATGATCGATGTAGGCTCAGGGGCCGGTTTTCCAAGCGTTCCTCTGAAAATATTTAATAGTAAGATCGATTTGACTTTGCTTGATTCTCTTCAAAAAAGAATCGATTTTCTAGATCTTTTGATTGAAAAACTATCGTTAACATCTGTGCATACTCTTCATGGCAGAGCTGAAGATTTTGGCCAAGACCGAATTTATCGCGAAAAATTCGACTTTGCGATCGCTCGGGCTGTTGCCAATACCAATACTTTGTTAGAGCTGCTTCTTCCTTTTTTAAAAATAGGCGGGAAGGCAATTTTAATGAAAAGCGAATACAGCGAAAAGGATCTATCTTCATCCAAAAAAGCACTCTTAGAACTCGGCGGACGTTTTAATGATATTTTTTCTTTTGATTTGCCAAACGGTGATCGCAGATCTCTAGTGATCATCGATAAAGTTGCTAAAAGTAAAAATAAATACCCTAGAAAAGCCGGAACACCTAAAAGAAGTCCGATCGGAGGGAAGAATGGCTAAAATCATCGCTTTTGCAAACCAAAAAGGCGGTGTTGGGAAAACGACCACAGCAGTCAATCTAGCTGCCGGTCTATTTAAGAATAAAAAGAAAACTCTGTTGATAGATTTTGATCCGCAGGCGAATGCTACTTCAGCGACTGGTATAGATTTGGAAAAGATCGAGAACGATTCATATGATTTTCTGATAAATAATAATATTGACGTAAATAAGGCTATTATCCGAAGAGATGATGACTTCGATATCATTCCATCAACTACTCAGCTGGCCGGAGCTGAAGTAGAACTGTCAAATCAGTCTGGCCGCCAATTTTATTTGAAAAAAAGTTTATCTGATATCAATGCGGAATATGATTTTATTCTTATCGATAATCCGCCCGCACTTGGTTTGCTTTCTTTAAATGCACTGACTGCTGCAGATTCTGTTTTAATTCCTGTTCAAGCTGAATTTTTCGCATTGGAAGGTCTTGCTCAATTGATAAAAACGATAAATTTGGTAAAAAAACATAGTAATTCGTACTTGACGATTGAAGGAATTTTGATGACAATGACTACACACACCAAAATAAGTCGGCAGGTAGTTTCAGAAATAGAAGGCCATTTTCCTAAGGCGGCTTATAAATTTACGATCCCAAGAAGCGTTCGTTTAGCTGAGGCGCCCAGTTTTGGTCAATCTATTTTTGAATTTGCAGGCTTATCATCAGGAGCACGTGCATACAATAAATTGGTAAAGGAAATTATTAAGAGTGATGGCTGATAAAAAAGTAAATCAAGTTGAAATTATTCACACAGCTGGTGATTATCATTTGCACGAACAAAAAGTCAACGATTATTTAAAATATTCGCATGGGCACGTTGTTGCTTCATTTGTTGGTACGCCAAACGTTAACCATAGACACGAACCAGGTCATTTTTATACTGTTATCGAATATGAGGCATTGGTTTCCGATGACCAATAAACGACGCGGTCTCGGACGCGGCATTGATGCTTTATTTTCGGACGACGAAAGCCAAGCCGATTTAAAGCGTTTATCAGCTGTCGATAGCGGTGAGATAAACTCTGATGATAGTTCGGTTGCAGAAGTCGATATCAACAGGCTGGCTCCCAATCCTTATCAGCCGAGAAAAAAATTTGATAAAGAACCGCTGCATGAACTGGCTGAGTCTATAAAAGACAGTGGGATCATCCAACCGCTTATAGTTAGGCAGCGGGCTGATAGCGATACTTTTCAAATAGTTGCTGGTGAGCGACGTTTTTTGGCCGCAAAAGATGCAGGGCTTAAAAAAATACCAGTTTTGATAAAAAAATTAACTGATCAGCAAATGGCAGAATTAGCCATCGTTGAAAATTTGCAGAGGGAAGATCTGGATCCGATCGAAGAAGCTGAGGGGATACGCCAATTTATGTTGAATGCCTCTTTAACTCAGTCTCAAGCAGCTGATAAAATTGGTAAATCAAGAACCGCTTTGACTAATATTCTTCGTTTGTTGAATTTGCCCGAAGAAATAAAGGATCTTTTAAGAAATAAAACTATTTCTGTTGGACACGCACGCGCCTTGCTTTCTTTGGATTCTAAAAGCGATATGGTCATTTTGGCGAAAAAGATCATTGAAAAATCGTTGTCGGTAAGACAAGTCGAGCAGCTTGTCAAAAATTTGCCGGGCACTAAAGTTCGTCCTTTGAATAAAAAGCCAACAAACAGTTCAGAAGATCCCTTTATTTTTGAAGCCAAGGAAAGGTTAGAGGATAAATTCGCGACAAAAGTTGCCATAAAAAACAAACATTTAGAAATCGATTTTGTTGATGAAGAAGATTTAAATCGAATATTATCGATACTTGGGGTGGATTTTTAAGATGGATTATCGTTTAAATTCAATCGTTGAAATGAAGAAAAAGCATGCCTGCGGAGCAAATGATTGGAAAGTTATCCGCTTAGGGGCAGATATAAAAATAGAGTGCAGAAATTGTCATCGTGTTTTGCTGCTTACAAGAGAAAAATTCAATAAATCTCTCAAAAAAATTTTAGATTATTAAAAAACCAGAGCGGTCGTTTTTTTGATCCAACTCTGGTTTTACTTTGAGCTTAATGGAAAATTTTTTTCCAGAAACCCTTTTCTTCCTCGCTGCTGCTGACTTTTTCTTTGTCATCTTCTTTCGGTGCTTCTAATTTCTCGATCTTCTTTTCTGCCATTAATTGTAATTGCTGTGATTGATCCAACAGTTTTTGCAAACGTTCTATCTGCTCGTCTTTTTGTTCTATGTATTTGTCTTGACGCCCAATTTGTTCTTTTAAGAAGCCGACCAGGTCGTCATTGTTTTGCTCTTCTTCTTTTGTTGTTTCGTTAACGACTGCAGGCTTGCTTGATTCTTCTTTTGCCTTTTTTGGCGCATGGCTGCTTTCAAGGATCAATTTTTCACCCTCGTCATTTATGTAGATCGTATTTTTAACACTTTCAGTATATTTTTCTCTGAACTCCGGGGTAAGTTTTTTTCTTATCGCTGTTTTAGTTACCCCTAACTTTTCTGATAATTCTTTAATGGTTAATGCCATTGGTTACCACCTTTCCGGAAACTTAGTATATCATCTTTAATAACCAGTATATTTATCCACATATAAATTTTAAAATATAATTAGTTATTAAGGAGTTTATTTGTATGCGAGAAATTAATGTTAAAAATAAAAAATTACCAGTTATCGGTATTGGAACTTGGCGGACTGGGGATAATCCAAAAATCAAAGATCAGGAAATCGAGGCGATCAGGTATGGTTTGACTCATGGCGCTAATTTGATCGACACTGCTGAAATGTACGGTTCTGGTCGTTCGGAAAGGCTGATAGGTCAAGCGCTTGATCAGCTTGATCGTAAAAATATTTTTATCATTTCAAAATTTTATCCGCAAAATGCAACTCCAAGCTTGATGCGTCGAAGTCTTGAAAACAGTTTAAAGAGACTGGGTACTGATTATTTGGACCTTTATCTTTTACACTGGCGTGGGAATGTTCCTTTAAAGGATACTGTTTCTGGTTTGCGGCAACTTAAGTCCGAAGGACTTATAAAAGAATGGGGTGTTTCCAATTTTGATCTCGATGATATGAAAGAACTTTTTGCTATCGAAGGCGGAAATGAAGTTTTTGCCAATGAAGATTATTACAATTTAGGCGGCAGAGGGATAGATTTCGATCTGCTTCCTTGGCAAAGAAAACAATCGATTCCTTTGATCGCTTACACACCGGCAGCACGCGGCGATGAGTTTGGCAGAGAGCTTTTTAATCATCCGCTGATTCAAAAAATAGCTCAGGATCATAATGCCAGTCCGATCCAAATCCTGCTTGCGTGGGCTATTCGTGATAATAACACGATCGCAATACCGCAAACTACTAAATTGAGCCATATGAAAGATAACCTAGCTGCTGCTGATATAGTTTTGACAAAAGACGAGTTAGAGGCTATCGATAAACAGTTTCCCAAACCTGACCATAAAGTACCCCTGACCATGAGATAATTATCATTCTGCCTATAAAGCTGGGTGTTCAGCACAAATAGTTATAGTAGAATTGTTTAAGGTTAGGAGCATAAATGTCATTAACAGCAGGAATCGTTGGTTTGCCAAATGTTGGTAAATCAACACTATTTAACGCAATCACAAAAGCAGGAGCCGAGATGGCTAATTACCCATTTGCGACGATTGAACCTAATGTCGGTGTTGTCGAAGTCCCTGATTCTCGTTTGGATCGGATCCAAGAGATCGAACCGGCTGATAAAGTCGTACCCACTACTTTTGAATTTACTGATATAGCAGGAATCGTTAAAGGTGCGTCAAAGGGCGAGGGTCTGGGAAACAAATTTTTAGAAAACATAAGACAAACGGATGCGATCGTACAAGTGGTAAGGGCCTTTGAAGATTCCGAAATAACTTCGGTTTCTGGTAAAGTAGATCCGATTGAAGATATCGAGATCATAAATACAGAACTTATAATCGCTGACTTGGAGCATATAAACAATCGATATTCTAAAATAGAAAAAGCTGCTATTAATTCTAAAGATAAAGAGGCAATTGCAGAGTATTCTGTCTTAAAAAAGATAAAACCTGTCTTAGAAGACGGGCATCCAGTTCGCAGTTTGGATTTTAGCGATGATGAAAAGAAAATAGTTCGCGGTTTGTTTCTACTAACCGATAAACCGATGCTGTATGTTGCTAATGTCGCAGAAGATGATATGGCAGATCCTGAAAAATCACCTCTGTATAAATTGGTAGCTGATTATGCAAAAAAGGACAAAGCCGAAGTTATAGGCCTTGATGCAAAGACTGAAGAAGAAATTTCAGAAATGAATCCTGATGATCAGAAAGATTTTCTTCAAATGGCAGGGGTCGAGGAACCAGGATTGAATCGTCTGATACGCAGTGCTTATCATTTGTTAGGTCTGAGAACGTTCTTTACCGCCGGCGGTAAAGAAACAAGAGCCTGGACTTTTAAAAAAGGAATGAAGGCACCTCAAGTTGCCGGTATTATCCATTCAGATTTTGAACGCGGTTTTATCAGGGCAGAAACAATAAGTTTTTCCGATCTTGATAAGCTGGGTTCTGTCGCTGCTGTCCGTGCTGCCGGAAAATTACGTTCAGAAGGAAAAGATTATTTAGTTCAAGACGGAGATATTATTAATTTCCGTTTCAATGTTTAAGAGTTTCAACGATCTAAAAGCCAGGTGCGATTAACCGCGATGGCTTTTTAGTATAATTTACCCGGAGGTTTCATGACAAATTCCGAACTTTCAAAGAGAAATCAAGAATTTATTTTTCACTTGACCAAGCTTTTAAAAAACTCAAAAAGTTTTGACGATGAAAAAACCGATTCCACACTCTCTACAGTTAAACAAAAATTATTAGAGGGACAAAAAACAGGCCGCACAGCCCGGCAAATTTTTGGTACGCCAACCGAATATTTTCAGGATCTGATAGATCCTAAGGGTGCCGCTTTGAGAAGAAAACGTTTGGCCAGTAAAATCCATACACCGGCAAAAAACAACAAACAAACTCAATCTGCTCGGCAACCGCGCTTTACACAAAATCTTTTTCAATTTAGTTTTTGGACTGAGTTTGTAGATACCGCCTGGACGCTTCTGACTATGTTTGCTGTTTTGTATGCAATAACAGGTTTGATACCGACAAAAACTCGTCAAGATATTGGTTTGCTGACCTTGGTCTTCTTTTCTCTGATCACCGGGGCCGCATATGTTTTGATTCTCAGAGTATTAACACCTGATCCCACAAAAGATCAAAAGAGGCCGCTTATCCAAAGGATAGGTCTCACTGTCAGTGGTATTCTTGCCTGGTTTGTGGTTTTCAGTGTGGTTTCTTTTGCTGTTCCAAGATGGCTGAATCCATCTTTGAATGCTAATTGGCTTATTCTGATAGCTATCGCAGCTGGAGGATCATATTACTTCTGGCGCAAAAACAGTTCGTTGCCAAGAGGCTTTCTAGTCATTGGCGGATTAGCTACTAACGCGAGTTTGCAGTATAGACAAAAGCATCCAAAAATAAAAAGAGGCGGTAGGAAATAATGACCAAGATCCTTGTTGTCGACGATGATAAGGAAATCGCCGAATTGTTAGAGATCTACATACAAAATGAGGGTAACGAACCGATCCTGGCTTACTCTGGCGAGGAAGCTCTATCGAAACTTCATACGATTCCCGATATATCTTTAATGATTTTGGATGTAATGATGCCCGGTATGAGTGGATTCGATGTTATAAAAATCGTTAGGAAAGACACCAATATCCCCATTTTGATCGTTTCGGCCAAAACGGGCGACATGGATAAGATCCAAGGTCTGATCACCGGAGCTGATGATTATGTGACAAAACCCTTCAACCCGCTGGAGGTCATGGCACGTGTGAGATCTCTTCTTAGGCGTTCTTCAAACAAGGTCAAAAATGTTGCGCCAGAGATAATCGATGCAGGTTCTTTAACCATAAATAAAGATTCTCATGAGGTCAAAACAGTTCGTGGTGATGTCGTATCTCTTACTGCTTTGGAATTTGGCATTCTCTATTTGCTTGCCAGTCATCCTAATCGTGTTTTTTCTGCTGATGAGATTTTTGAAAGAGTTTGGCAGACTGAATCTGTCGTTTCGGCCAAAACAGTGATGGTCCATGTATCTCATCTTCGCGACAAGATCAAAGAAGCCACTAACGGCGACGAGGTCATTCAAACTGTTTGGGGCGTTGGTTATAAAGTGGAAGTCAAATAGTGCTATTAAAAAATAAAGAAAAAATCCATTTGAGTATATTCGCTTTAGCAGCAGCTTTTTTGCTGCTTTTTTTTGCTGTAGCTACGATTTTTATCTTTGGGTTAATGTTTGACAGCTCAAATATAAATTACGCTTCTAGAGGCGGTTTTTGGGCATTATTTAGGCATTTATTTCAAAGATCGATCCCGTTTCCTTTTATTCTTTTCATTTTCTTAGTTTTTCTGGCTATTTGGCTCTATCTTTTTCTAAAAGAGATAAACCATATTCAATCTGAACTTATAACGGAAGAATTAAAACATATAAACGAGCACGGGAGCGGTCAGATATCCGGCCTTATGTTTAACGATCGCCTGTCTAAAGAATTAGCAGATCAAATCGATCTTTTGATTAAATCTAAACAAGAACTATTGGATGAAGAAAGGAAAAATGAGCAAAAGCAGCGTGAATTAGTGACTAATGTTTCGCATGACCTGAGAACGCCTTTGACCTCGATCGTTGGCTATCTCGGCTTGATCAAAGACAATCCTCAGCTGTCTCCTGACCAAATACAGCATCATGCCGGTACTGCTTATGCTAAGGCACAACAATTGGTTTCAATGGTCGAGGATCTTTTTTCTTACTCACAAACACAAACCCATGGTGAGAACCTTAATTTTCAACCGATGGAACTTTCTGAATTTTTCGATCAATTGATAGTTCAATTTGAATTAGAAGCAAAAAAATCCAATATAACTATGTCTGCTTTGACCAATCCTCAGCAAATACAGATCGTTGCCGATCCCGAAAAGCTTGCTCGTTTATTTATAAATTTGATCAATAATGCATTTAAATACGGTAATCCCGGTATGTCATTTATTAAAATGACTGCTGTTCAAAGAGATGACAGAGTTGAGTTGAAAGTCCAGAATGATGGTACTCAAATTCCTCGAAGCAGTTTGGAAAAGGTCTTTGATCGTTTTTACAGGGCTGACCAATCCGGCAATAAGGAAATTTCTGGGACTGGATTAGGGTTAGCCATAGCTAAAGGTATTGCCAATCAGCATCATGGGGATATTTCTGCATATTCTAGTTCTCAGCTGACCAGTTTTGTTATAGACCTGCCTTTGGATGCTTCCTTGGGCATTCACCATTGATATCAAGTTAAAAAAATAATTTGTTAGTGGATAACGATAGTCTGTTTGCGATATTATTAATAGAGATGATTTGGAGGAAAAATGGCTAAATTAGTATTTATTCGTCATGGACAGTCAGAATGGAATAAACTCAATCTTTTTAATGGTTGGGTCGACACGAAATTGTCCGAAGAAGGCGTCCGTCAGGCTAAAGAAGCTGGCGAGCTTCTTAAAGAAAAAGGTATCGAATTCGACCAAGCTTATACTTCTGTGCTGACTCGAGCTATCCAGACTTTGCACATTGCTTTGGAAGAGATCGACCAGCTTTGGATACCCGAGGAAAAATCTTGGCGTTTGAACGAACGTCATTATGGTGCTTTACAAGGTTTGAATAAAAAAGCTTCGGCTGAAAAATGGGGGGATGAGCAAGTTCATATTTGGCGTCGCTCATATGACACTTTGCCGCCTTTGCAAGATGAGATCCAAAAATCTATTACGGTTGATGGAGTTACTTATCCTGTTTTGGATCGCCGTTATGCAGAGTTAGATCCGAAGACTTTGCCTCTTGGTGAAAACCTAAAAGTTACCTTAAATAGAGTTATGCCTTTCTGGGAAGATCATATCGCTCCAGACCTTCGCCAAGGCAAAAACGTGATCATTGCTGCTCATGGAAATTCGCTTCGTGCTCTGTCAAAGTACATTGAAAAAATTTCTGATGACGACATTATGGGCTTAGAGATCGCTAATGGTCAGCCTATCGTTTATGATTTTGATAAAGATCTTAATGTTACTAATAAAGAACTTCTTTCTAAGTAAAAAAATACCGCCCATTTGGCGGTATTTTTATTTATATTTTTTATTTGCTCAGATCGACAACTTTGGAAACTGCATAGATGATGATAGAACCAACTACCATTGAAATAAATTCACTGATAAATAAGCTCCCATAAGTTGCCCAAAAACTGCCATTAGCTAGTTTTGGAAAGAAAATAACTAGTTCAGCTGCTATCCAAAACATAAATAAGCTTACGATCAAAGTTGATGCGGCGAATTTCCAAAAAGTGTTTTTGATCCGCTTAGTGACTTGATAAACGATCCAGGTCATTACTAAAGTTTGCAGGCCCCCAACGATAGCATCTATGATACCAAGGCCAAAAAATAAATTAAAAATAAAAACACCGATAGTTTGTGCCGCTATATATCTTTTATTAAAAATAACAAGATTGTTGAAGCCTTCGCCCGGCCTTATCTGGATTGCACCTCCGCGCAAATTTAGGGGCGGTATCATGCCTACTAAAATGTAAAGTGCTGCGACTGCTCCAACTAAAGTTATATCCCTTGCTTGATTTCTACTACTTTTTTTCATAATTAATATTCTACTATTTTGCCAATTATCATTTTTTTAAATAAACAAAAACCAGTTCTTTGAAACTGGTTTTTAAATCAATATTTTTAGTTGCCATTAACCGCGATAGATCCAGCGGTCACCGGTTTCTGCTAAAAGAC
This sequence comes from Oenococcus alcoholitolerans, assembly GCF_051852995.1. Lineage (GTDB taxonomy): Bacteria > Bacillota > Bacilli > Lactobacillales > Lactobacillaceae > Oenococcus > Oenococcus alcoholitolerans. The sequence goes on along the minus strand of NZ_CP176042.1, from coordinate 1,567,087 downwards.
GATCAGCTGCGACTGGGCCCATTGTTGCTGATTCGTAAGTCTCTAGAGGAGCCTTGTCTTCATCCCAAGTCTTCGCTATTTGGTCAACGAACTTCCAAGAAATAGATACTCCAGTCCAGTCGGCGAAGTTTGAACCGTCGCCGTTCATAGCATCGTGGAACATCCTTTCATATGGATCAGGAGTTAATTCCTTATCTTTGTCTGATACTTGCCAGCTCAATAGATCGCTTCTTGTTTGGAATTCAGTCGTAACATCTTTTCCATTCAAAGAAAATTCGATTCTGCCAACTGGATCGATCAGAATACTTAAAACTGGTTCTTCTAATTTATCCTGATTGAATTCACCAAAATCAAAGGCAGATTTCTTATAAACTATGTCTACTCTTGTCTGCTTTTCTGATAAACGCTTTCCAGTTCTAACGTAGAATGGAACTCCTTGCCAACGATCTGTATCGAATTGAAGTCTTCCAGCTACATAGGTATCATTTTTTGAATCTGAGGGAACATCCGGTTCTTCAGTATAGGCTTTCTGCCAAACTTCTCTGCCTTTTCCGTATTGGCCGCGCACAAAATTGTTTTTTACGCCCTCTTCGTCATAAATTTTAAGCTTTGAAAAAGCGGCATTCTTAGCTGCACGGATGTCTTTATCGCTAAATGATGCTGGTTTTTCCATTGCCAGCCAGCCCACGATCTGGAAAGTATGGTTTTGGATCATATCAAGCAATGCTCCAGCGGTATTATAGTATCCAGCACGCTCTTCGACACCAAGTTTTTCCGCTAGAGTAACCTGAATGTTTTTGATGTAATCTTTGTTCCAAGTAGCATCGATCAATGGATTTCCAAAACGAATGGCAGGAATATTCTGCACCATTTCTTTTCCAAGGTAGTGGTCTATACGGAATATTTGATTGTCTGAAAAACCAGATTCTAATTGTTTCTGTAATTTTTCAGCAGTCTCATAACTTGTACCGAATGGTTTTTCGACCATCAGTCGGTTGTAACCATCATCGGACATCAGACCTTCGGATTTTATGGCTTCAGCGATCTGTCCAAAGAATCTTGGAGCAACAGACATATAGAAGATCCTGTTGCCCTGAGCATCATATTCTTCGTTGTATTTATTCAGCAGATCTTTGAGTTTGCTGTAATCTTTTAGATCGGTAACATCGTGATGTGTGTAATGAAAATGAGCAGCAAAACTTTTTACCTGTCCCTCATCACCATTATTTGCGATCGATTCCCTAACGAGTTCTTGGAATTTATCATCATCAAGATCTTTTCGAGCAGTTCCGATCACGGCAAAATGTTCTTGTAAATAACCCTTTTTAAAAAGGTTAAACAATGAAGGATAAAGCTTGCGTTTTGCAAGATCCCCAGTTCCTCCGAAAAGTAATAGGATCAGTCTTAATTCTTTAGGTTTATTATCCATATTATCTCCAACTATCAACACTTAAAATTATAACCTAAAGATTTTGTTTGAGTTTGTGAAAATGATAGTATTTCAGTATGGAAAAAACTGACACAGGTGCTGATTCGAAAGGAGCCGGCCGAAGACCGAATTCAATCGACACAGACAGTTGTATAAAACTCTTTTATATTTATTTAGAATATTTGATCGGTAATGCGGGTTCTTCGATGACATGGCCAGTCACTTCTCTTTATGTACATAACTATCTTCATCAATCTTTTTTTGTCACCGGAATCGTTTTAATGATGGGTTCGATCGTATCGATGCTTGCTTCTTGGCTGGCTGGTTTTCTTTTTGATCGCTGGCATCCTTTTTCTAGTTTTTTGATTTCGTTGGTTTTGGCTTTTGCTGGTTCAATTATGATTTTTTTCATTCACGATTGGCCTTACTACGTTTTTTGGTTATTACTTTTAAATATTGGTGTTGGAATGTTTCAAACTTTGATAAATTCTTATGGCAGTATAAGTTCATTTCGCGATCCAAAAAGCTTTTTTTCCAATATGGCCATAATGCTCAACGTCGGTACTGTCATTGGAACTTTTTTTGGCACATGGATCTTTGACCGCTTGGGTATTAGGGGATCGGTTTTATTGGCAGCGTTTTTTTATGTGCTGATGTTTGTTATTGCGATATCCTTTTTTAACAGGAAAATAGCTAAGCCGGTTATCAGCAGCGAAAATATAAAAAAATCTAAACGAACAAAAAACAGCAGATTGAACTATCCGCCCTTGCTGTTATCGATCGGTGCTTTAACGATGATGACCTACTTGACTTATCAATTTTGGGAAACAGTGATGAGCCCGCACATGGTCAGCTTGGGCATGACCGTTGAACAGTATGGATATCTTTGGACTATTAATGGAATAATTATTATTTTGTTTCAAAATTTGGTTACCAAGATAACTTCTAAATGGTCTTTATCAAAATCAGTCACGATCGGTACTTTTATTTTTTCTCTGACTTTTCCTCCTTTGATTTGGGCTGATCGTTTCTGGCAGATGGTCATTATAACTGTGATATTGGTCTTCGGTGAAATGCTGTTTTCACCAGGCACCACTGCTTGGGTGTCTAGAATAGTTCCTAGTAATTTTCAAGGTCAGGGCATGGCTTTTATAAGCGCTTCGATCAGTTTAGGCAGAGCTGTTGGACCGATATATGCTGGTATTTTTATGGACAAAGGCTGGGTTGCTCCCTTATTTATCAGCAGTTTTGTTATTTTAGTGGCTCTTGATCTATTAGTTTTTTTGATGTCAAAAAGAGATTCCAATTCCTACAAACCTGAATTATAAAAAAACCTTGAAATTAATTTCAAGGTTTTTATTTATTCTGCAATTCTTTCAGTCATCTCACCATGAGGACTGTATTCTTTTTCAATTTTTTTTACTGTAAAGAAATTAATGTAAGCATCTTCATAGTCATTAGCGGTTATTTCAAATTTAAAATCGTCGTTTTCAACAGAAATAGTGTCGCCTCTTCTGGTATCTGGATAATTATTTTGAACGAAACCGGTCAAGGTTACCGCATCATCTTCGTCGAATTCTGGTATTTTCGTATTAAAGAAATCTTCTAAATCATATAAAGATATTTTTCCGGCGACCTGATAAGTTGATTGACCAAGTTTTTTGATCATTTCATCGTCTTCATCGTCTTGCTCATCGCGAATATTACCAAATAATTCTTCATAGATATCTTTGTCGGTTATTATTCCGGAAGTTCCGCCATACTCATCAATAACTATGGCCATTGGGACTCTATGGGTACTCATTTCGACCATGACTTCTGGCACCTTCATATTTTCTGGCACCGAAACGATATCACGCATGATCGTTGAAATTTTTTCTTTATCGTCTATTCTTGCCTGTCTGACAATGTCGTAATTATAAGCGTAACCAAGTATTTTATCTTTATCATGATCGGCAGTTACAGGGAAACGAGAATATTGATCCTTTAAATAAAGATTCAAAGCGTCTCTTATCGTATCATCAACATCGACTACGACCATCGAAGTACGATCGACCATAACGTCTGAAGCGACTTTGTCATTCATTTCAAAAGCCCGCTGCATGAAATTTGCGTCTTCTTCGTCAACTTCTGAATCTGAAGCCAGGGCCGAACTCTTCGTTAAGCTTATGATTTCAGTCGGCGAATATATATCTTCATCAGTTGCTGTTTTAAATCCTAATAAATTAGAAACTGATGCAGCAGTTCTATCAAACAGCCAGATCAAAGGGAACAGTACGATGTGGAAGAACCGAACCGGTCGTGCGATTCTTAATAGAACCTTGACTGGTTCGTCGATAGCAATGTTTTTGGGTACAAGATCGGTGAAAACGGCGTGTACGAAAGTAAACAAAAGAATACCGATTATTGACGAAACGGCTATTTCCAGCTCTCTTCCAAAAAATGAAAAAATTCCAGAATTTCTAAGAACGTTTGAGGCAGAATCTTCACCAAGCCAACCTATGATCAGAGAGGTAAGAGTTATTCCTGTCTGAGCGGTCGAAAGATATTCATTCAGATTTTCGGTCATGTGAATGGCCAATTTTATGCTTCTGCTTGGTTTTTTTTGATCCTTTTCTATGGCCCTTAAGGCTGATGGGCGGGATCTGATTAATGAGTATTCGGTTAATGTAAACATAACCGCAAGAAGTAAAGATACAATCAATGCGATGCTTGTAACTAATATTGAGGGGTCAGAGTCCATTTTGGATGTTTTTTATCGCTTTCTTAAATAAAATAAGTCTACAAAATAGTATACCAAGCAGCGAGGTATATTACAAAATTAGTAGTTGATATATCTATTTTTTATTGCAACTTATTGATGACAGCTTTGTAAATATTAACTATATCTTTAGGAATTCCCGACAGTTCGTAGGTATATAGCAGCGGAGCATTATATTTAGCAGAGTATCTTTTTGCTGTTAGCATGAATTGGACGTTGAAATTTCTGTTGCCGCTGCCAAAAACCCCTAATAATTTTTTATAGTTTTCTTTATAGTCGAGGTAATCTCCAAGTGCATTAGTGAAAATCTCCTTTATTTCCGGTCCAATACCGGTTCCTCCCTCTAGATAAGTCGGAACATTGATAAAAAATGGATTATCTTCAACCTGAAAATCTGTGGAATCACTTATTTCGACTGAATCTATTTCTGGAAAGTTCGGATTTTGGTGATTCTGTTCCTTAGAGTATTTTTCTAAACGCTGCATAAAATTGCGTGAATTGCCTTCGATCGAAATGTATAAAACACGAACTTTTTTCATAAAAAAACTTTTTATTTGGTAAATAACGTTCCGTGGTAATTAAAAAAACATTTTTCCACGTATAATCCAAACATTGACCTTTCTTGAATAAATATAGAATGATAAAAGCCTTTGTATAGGCTTTTCTTCTTCTTAAGCTTGCAACATTTTTCTTTATAGTTCAAGCTGAAAAAGATAACAAATTGTAATATTTACTCTAAACCGCGCCCCATCAGCCTTTGACGCACATGATCTTTTTTTGCCTAAAAAAATGCTCTTGCAACTTCCTTTTTATCTGTATATATTTATTACATCGAACATCTAATAAACAAACATTAGGAGGCATAACATGAACAATATTACGGTTTATACAAAAAATAATTGTGTTCAATGCAAGATGACGAAAAAAATTTTGCTCTCCATGGGACTTGATTTTAAAGAAATAAACATCAGCCAGTATCCAGAATTCGTTGAAGGGTTAAAAGCTGAAGGATTCCGTCAGACCCCGGTAGTTAAAATTGATGGAATGGAACCATTTTCTGGATTTCGCCCGGATCTCTTGAAAAAAGCTGCTGCACAGGCTGCATGATTTAATATAAAATCCATTGATTGTTATACACCGGGGGACTTAGCCTGGTGTTTTTATTTTTTAGGAACTGATTAGGAGTTTTTTATGCCTTTAAAAGAAATAGATCTTGAAAAAGTTCATTATTATGAGCTTAACAACGAAGTTAATATCCCGAGAAACAATACTATCCAAATCGACAAAGATAAAGAAGCTCTCAATGCTTTTATGAAAGAGAACGTCGAACCCAGCCGGCTTAAATTTGACAGTCTTAAAGAGCGTTTGGATTGGCTTTTGGACCATGATTTCATTGATCGGCAAATGGTAGCGAAATACGATTTTTCTTTTATCGAAAAACTTTATGATTTTTTGAATTCTGTTGATTTCAAATTCAAAAGTTTTATGGCTGCTTATAAGTTTTACACGCAATATACTTTGAAAACTAACGATGGCAATTATTATGTTGAATCCTATGAAGATCGGGTCGCTGCAAATGCTCTTTATTATGCTGACGGCGATCAGCAGCTGGCTATGAGAATAGCTGATGAAATGATCCATCAACGTTTTCAACCGGCAACGCCCAGTTTTCTTAATGCTGGCCGGGCCCGCCGCGGAGAACTTGTGAGTTGTTTCGTTTTACAGACAACTGATGATATGAATTCGATCGGAAGAGCTATTAATTCCGCTATGCAGCTTTCTAAAATCGGCGGCGGCGTTGGTATAAATTTGTCGAATATTCGCGAGGCTGGTGCACCGGTCATGGGACTTTCCAACATGGCTGCCGGAGTGATCCCGATCATGAAATTAATGGAGGATGTTTTTACATACAGTAATCAGGCTGGGGCTCGTCAGGGAGCCGGAGTCGCCTATCTATCTGTTTTTCATCCTGACGTAATGGATTTTTTGTCAGCTAAAAAAGAAAATGCAGATGAAAAAATTCGTGTCAAGACCCTTTCGCTGGGGCTGACTGTCCCTGATAAGTTCTATGAACTAACCGAAACCGGCAAAAAAATGGCACTATTTTCACCTTTTGATGTTGAAAAAGTTTACGGGGTGCCATTTAATTACGTTGATATAACTAAAGAATATGATGACATGGTCGAAAACGATGCCATTAAGAAATATTGGATAGATGCGCGCACACTGGAAACCGAGATATCTAAGCTTCAACAGGAATCCGGCTATCCTTATGTCATTAATTTAGATATAACAAATAGAGCTAATCCTGTATACGGCAAAATAGTCACTTCAAATTTGTGTTCTGAAATATTGCAGACACAAACGATTTCCCGTTTGAACGATCGACAAGAATATACTCAGCTCGGTGCCGACATATCTTGTAATTTGGGGTCTATCAACATAGACAACATGATGAAAACTGCGGATTTTGGCAAATCGATCGAAACGATGACCAGGGCTTTGACTTTTGTTTCGGAAAGTTCGGATATTTCAGTCGTTCCATCGGTACAGAACGGTAACCAGCAAAAACACGCTATTGGCCTAGGCGCAATGGGGCTGGCGGCCTTTTTAGCCAAAAATAAAATATTCTATGGCGACGAAATAGCGCTGGATTTTGTTAACACGTTCTTTTTGATGACCAACTATTACACTTTAGCTGCTTCTAATAAAATCGCTAAAGAGCGCGGCGAGACATTTTTTGAATTTGAAAAATCAGATTATGCCAATGGAAGTTATTTTGATAAATATTTAGATAAAAACTGGGGACCTAAAAGTCATAAAGTTAAAGAACTATTTAAAAACTTTCATATTCCGACAGTCGAGGATTGGCGTGCACTAAAAGAATCGGTCCAACGATACGGTTTATATAACGCTTATCGTCAAGCAGTTGCTCCGACTGGATCGATCTCTTATGTTAATGACACCACCGCAAGCCTTCAACCGATCGTTTCTAGAGTTGAAGCTCGTGCAGAAGGCGTTACAGGTCGAGTATTTTATCCCGCTAACGGATTGAATAACGAAACACTGCCTTACTATGTATCAGCCTATGATATTGATCAGCGCAAGGTGATCGATACTTATGCAGCTGCGCAGGAACATGTTGATCAAGGTATGGCTTTGACTTTGTTTATGCGTTCTACGATCCCTGATGGTATCTATGATTGGAAAGAGGGCGGAACTCCAAAAATGACGACCCGAGACCTTACAATTCTTCGCCACTATGCTTATCATAAAAATATAAAATCTATTTATTATATCCGCACCTTTACCGATGACAATACTGAGGAAGGTGTGAACGAGTGCGAATCTTGTTCGATTTAATCGATTGATATTTAGATAAAGAAAGGCTTAACACTTAGACAACAAATGACGGAAGAAAAAAAATTTTCACATTATGATGCGATCAATTGGAACAAAGTCATTGATCCGATCGATAAGGCGACTTGGGAAAAGTTAACTGAACAGTTTTGGCTTGATACCAGAGTTCCGATTTCAAATGATCTAAAAGATTGGCGGACTTTGTCTTCTGTCGAGCATAAATTATATGACCATGTTTTTGGCGGACTTACGATGCTTGATACCCTGCAAAGCCAAGATGGAATGGCCAGCCTATTAGATGCGGCAGTAACACCTCACGAACGAGCAGTTTTGAATAATATAAAATTCATGGAATCAGTCCATGCTAAAAGTTACTCCAGTATTTTTGAAACCTTAGACAGCCCAGCTGAAATCGACGAAATATTTGATTGGGCCGGGGATGATGAGTTTTTGCAATATAAAGCAAATAAAATCAATTCTATTTACCATGATCCTGATCAGTTGAAGCGGAAAATAGCTTCAGTGTTTCTTGAGACTTTTCTCTTTTATTCGGGTTTTTACACTCCGCTGTATTTTGCCGGACATAACAAAATGGAAAATGTCGCTGAAATAATTAAACTTATAATCCGTGACGAATCTGTGCATGGTACTTATATTGGGTATAAATTCCAGCTTGCTTTTCGAAAGCTCGACAGCAAGGCTCAAGAGGACTTAAAGTCTTGGGCATACGATATTTTATACGATCTTTATTCAAATGAAGAAAAATATACTCATGAGCTTTATGATGAGATCGGCTGGTATGATGATGTGATCGTTTTTCTGCACTATAACGGCAACAAAGCTTTAATGAATCTTGGTCTTGATGCTCTTTTTCCGGAAGGAGCAGAAGATGTTAACCCGGTCGTTATGAATGGAATATCGACCTCTACTGCAAACCATGATTTCTTCAGTCAGGTCGGTAATGGTTATCGCCTTGGTAAAGTTGAGGATCTGTCCGATGATGATTATCATGTCGGTCCATCAAAACAAAAAGGTTTAGAGTCTGACGATAATAAATAAAAAGGATATTTTAATTTTCATTTTATTTCCATTTTATTTTCTTTTAATATAGCGAAGTGATAATTAATATTGTTCAGAAGGAATACCCCTTCTGAACACTCTCCCTAAATGATAACTATCCCTTCCAAATAATAATTGAACTCTTTTCATAAATTAGTTTTTTATATAATTTGCGTCTGTTATCAACAGGCGTTTTTTATTATCTTTTCCAGAGTAGAATAAAGTTAATATCTATTTAATCGATGAGGTCCAGAATTTAAATATGGCAAATAGTTCAGTAAAAATACTTCTGATCGAAGACGATAAGCTATTGAATGATGACATAGCTGCTATGCTGTCTGACATCGCTTCTGTAAAACAAGTTTTTGATGGTGCTGATGGTGAATATGAAGCAGTTGAATCACCTTATGATCTGATCGTCTCTGATTTGATGCTTCCGCAAATGAGCGGGTTAGAAATCATTAAAGAAATGCGCCAATCCGGTATTGAAACACCGGTTTTGATTTTAACGGCTAAAGACTCAGTTGATGATAAAGTTAAAGGCTTTGAGGTTGGAGCTGATGATTATCTTACTAAACCGTTTCATCGTGAAGAACTTTTAGTTCGTGTCAGAGCTTTGTTGCGGCGCACAGGTATCGATACTGAAGAAAAGGAACTTAAAGTTGGGAATTTAACTATCCAACTAGCTAATCGGACCGTAGATGCTAATGGCCAGAATATTCATTTAGTAGGTAAAGAGTATGATATTTTAGTTTATTTGGCTAAGAATAAAAATATTATCATTACTAAGGATCAGATTTTTGATCGAGTTTGGGGTCTTGATTCTGACACTACTACTAATGTTGTAAATATATATCTTAATAATCTTCGTCGAAAACTTGAATCGGTCGGTATTAATAATTTAATTAAAACATTAAGAAATGTCGGCTTTATTCTTGAAGATAATGAATAGTATAAGAATAAATTTTAAACAATACATAAAGTTATTTTTTATGGAAGCGATCGGATTTTTATTGATCTTTTCTATAATTGGTTCTTACATTTACATCAACTATACGCGTTCGGTCCAAGAAAACAGTGATCAGATTTTATCAAACATGGTTTTACGGGTTCAACACGATGCTCAAAACGGCGTTAAACGGCTGACTATTCCACAGCTGGGCGGTTCTGATCCGAGCAGCCAAAATCCTGATGATAATTCGCAATCTGGTTTTTTAAAATCTGATGGTTCTAGTCAAGATACTATTTACTATGACAATCGCGGTGATATTTTAAATAATTATTCTTTGGGCTTGAGATTATGGACATATCAAGGCTTATATCATAAGATACTTCGCGGATATGATGGCACCATGACGGTTAGATTAGATAACTCATATTTTAGAGTTCGTCTCATTCGTTTAAATGCTCCGATAGAAATTTTTTATGGTGATAGTCCAAGACCGCTAGGTATGGCCACCAGTGCAGCCGTTGTTTACAATTATGATACCGAATTATCAAATATACGTTATTTTAGAGTTGTGCTGCTTTGGGCTTTGATGCTGGCTGCTTTTTTGTCCTTGATCGTCAGCTGGCTGGTTACTTTAAGAGTCATGAAACCGATTCTTCTTTCTTGGAATCAACAGCAGAACTTTGTCAATAACGCTGCTCATGAATTGCGAACACCGCTGACTATCATCCAAAATAAACTTGAAAATTTGCTCAGGAAACCAACTTCATCAGTCGCTGATGTTTCAGAAAATGTTGTAATCTCTCTTTCTGAAGTTAGGAGACTGAGCCAGTTGACTTCCGACATGCTTACGCTAGCTAAGACAGGATCTAATATGACCAAATTAGAGCCGGAAAGAGTAGATGCCGGGCATTTTATAAGAGAGATCACCGAACCTTATTCGGAAATAGCAAAATCTGAAGGCAAGCAATTTTCCGATGATATTAAGGTTAGAGGACAAATAGTTACCGATACTAAACGTTTCCATCAGTTGATCGTTATTCTGTTGGATAACGCTTTAAAATATACCGATGAGGGTGATAGTATTTCTCTTTTTGCCGGCCGAGATAAAAATAATTTGATAATCAAGGTATCAGATACCGGTATGGGCATCTCTTCGAAAGGCAAAAAAAGAGTTTTTGATCGTTTCTATCGTGAAGAAAAGTCTGGAAATAGGAAAACAGGCGGCACCGGATTAGGTTTATCGATCGCTAAATGGATAGTTGACGCCTTTAAGGGGAAAATAACCATCTCTGATAATTCACCGAAAGGAACGATTTTTAAAGTCACCTTGCCGAAACTTAAAATGCGCGAAAAAAATAGTAAAAAATAAAACTCTTATTGCGATCTGCAGTAAGAGTTTTTTATATTTCATCATATTTTAAAGCCGGTATTCTGTCATGGAGCCGGCGGGCATACTTTTCGTAAAGCCATATCCAAAGAGTCACCCAGGCTATTCCGAATGAGCCCCCTGCTAAATTGTCCGTTATAAAGTGTTCCTGCAAGTAAACTCCTGCCTCGATCAAAAGCAGTCCAAATGTTATCGCTGCCCAGCCGAACCACACTTTTAAATTATTTGATGACAAATTTGGCAAAATCAACACAAAAATGATAGTTATAACTATAAATGCCGCTAATAGATGATTTGATGGAAAAGAATAACCGCCTGATAAATGACCAGCCGGGCGGGTTCTGCCTATTGCCACTTTGAGTATCTGTCCAACGATGATCCCTGTTATATATGTCAGCATGATCCAAATCGCCGGAATCCTTAAATTTGAAAAATAAAGCAGCCCGGACAATATCACTGCATAAATAAAATCAGCAAGCGGGGAACCTAAAATCCAAACCGTCCTAAGAAATAGACTACCTGCCGTAAAATCGTTCATTGCCAGAGCATTGCTGACGGCCCTGTCTAATGAGGATACTGAGTTTAGTCTGAGTCCTACTAGTAAAAGTAATAGTAAAAAAACTATCGCTGCAGCGATCCCTGCTTTTTTTAAATACTCTGGCATTCTAACGATCATCGATTACCCCTTAATTAATACAATTAAATCTCAATTTATATTATATCTAATGTTGATATTTAAAAAGTTTTAGTGATAATTATTTTTTAATATTATGAAACACGAACATTAAATGCATTTTTGACACATAAAATTCGTTAATATTACATCTTTAGCTTTAAAAAAAGAAATATCATTTATTATGTTAAGATTTAGTTGCCAAAAAATTTGGCAAAATTTTGGAAGAGGTCATCAATGAAAAAAATAGCATCTTCTGCTGCAATAGTTGCGGCTGTGGGTAGTATTTTAGGGACAGCAGCACCGATCTTGGCAAGTGCCGCACAGACATCTAACCCAAAGACTATAAGAGTTGGATTCGTTCCTTCTAGCAACGCGACAACGATGGAGTCAAGAGCTAAACCGCTAGGAACGCTTTTGTCTAAAGAATTAGGCAGGAAGGTAGTTGTGACTGTTTCTACCGATTATAATTCGATCGTTGAATCACTTGGTTCAGGCAAGATAGATATTGGTTTTTTGCCGCCTGATGGATATGTTCAAGCACATAAGCAATATGGCGCAAGAGTATTGCTGCAAACGGTAAGAAACGGCGTTAATAGCGACGGCAGTTTACAAAAAAAGATGGTCAGCTGGTATAGAGCATTGGTCGTTGTACGCCGCGATTCAAAGGTAAGGAATGTTAAAGATCTCCGCGGTAAAAATATCGCTGTTCAGGATGTTACTAGTTCTTCAGGATATATTTTCCCCGTTTATTATCTTAAAAACAGGGGCGTTGATGTAGTTAAAAATTCGCATCTGGTAACAGTCAAGGGACACGATCAAGGCGTACTGGCCGTTGAAAACAAGCAAGCCGATGCTGCCTTTATTTTCCAAGATGCAAGAAACTTAGTTAAAAAGGATGTTCCTAATGTCTTTAAGGACACCAAAGTTCTTGCTGAGACGATGAAAATACCTAACGATACGGTAACTGCTAGAAAGACTTTGTCTAAGAGTCTGGATAACAGGATTTCTAACGCTTTTATCAAGATCGCTAAAACGAAAAAAGGTAATAAATTGGTTGAGAACCTCTATGATATCGCCGGTTTTGCCAAATCAAAAAATTCTAACTTTGCTGTTGTCAGGAAAGCTGATAACGCAGTTACCGGAAACAAATAATTAATGAAAGATTGGGCTTATGCTCAATTTTTCCTACATAATATGGTGTATATTTATTAGGATTATGGCTGAAAATAATTTGATAGAAATCAAACATGTTAGCAAAGTTTACGACAATGGTGTCGTTGGTCTAAAAGATATTAATTTAACCGTTAAAAAGGGTGAATTTTTGGTGATAGTTGGTCTGTCCGGTGCCGGCAAATCAACTTTATTGCGATCTATAAATCGCCTTAATGATATAAGTTCCGGAGATATTTTGATCAATGGTGTATCTATACAGAAAAGTTCGGGGAAAAAATTGAGGGTCATGCGTCGTGATTTAGCGATGATCTTTCAAAATTTTAATTTAGTAAAAAGAGCCTCTGTTAAACGCAATGTTTTGTCCGGCTTGGTTGGGTATTATGGAATATTCAAATCGACTTTCGGCTTATGGAAAAAAAGCGATATCCAAGAAGCTGTAAAGTCTTTGCAAAGAGTTAATTTAGCGGAAAAATTTTATGATCGTGCTGACGCCTTATCCGGCGGTCAGCAGCAGCGAGTAGCGATCGCAAGGGCGTTGATGCAAAAACCCAAGATAATGTTGGCTGATGAACCAACTGCCAGTCTCGATCCGGCTACCTCTTCTTTGGTCATGGATGATTTGAAATCTCTTAATGAGAATCTTGGTATTACAGTGGTCGCTAATCTCCATAATGAACAGCTAGCATTGGAGTACGCGACTAGAATAGTTGGATTAAGGGGCGGCAAATTAGTTTTCGATAAGGAAGCGAGCCTTGTTACGGAAAAAGACTTTGATCAAATTTACGATAGAAAGAAAAAAATTACCAAAAAAATGGTCGTTTCTGAAGAGGCACAAGCATAAATGAATACTTTGCCATCAAGGACTTTTAGTCAAAAATTCCATCTAAGGTCGATCTTTTGGTTTTTGCTTATTTTATTGATAATAGCTTTCTCTTCTGCCATAACCAGTACAAATTTGGCTGAATTTTTTAATCATGATTCTTTAGCTCAGTTTGCTGTCATTTGGGGAAGGATGTTTCACCCTGATTGGGATTATTGGCCTTATGTATTCGGTCCGCTTTTAGATACTATTAGAATGGCCTTAGTGGGAACGTTGCTAGGAACAGTGATCGCAGTACCCTTTGCCCTTCTTTCTGCTAGGAACATTATTTCTATTTCTTGGATCAGGGGAGTTACGCGTCTTTTTTCTAATCTTATTCGTACTTTACCTGATCTTTTATTGGCGGCTGTCTTTACTGCGATCCTTGGGTTCGGTCCGCTAGCAGGTGTAGTGACCTTGTTGTTCTTCACCTTTGGGCAAATGGCTAAATTAACTTTTGAATCTATCGAGACTATTGATCAGGGGCCGCTAGAGGCGCTCGAAGCAGCCGGTGCGAACAAGATCCAAGTCATATTTTTTGCTGTTATACCGCAGATAACTAATAATTTTTTGTCTAACTTTTTGTATACTTTTGAGGTCAATGTTAGGGCCTCGACAGTCATTGGCTATGTTGGAGCCGGCGGAATAGGCCAGCTGCTTCAAGTAACCATCAACCAATTTCGTTATGATCAAACTGCTGTGATAATTTTTGTCATTCTTTTAGTGGTTATTTTTATCGAATTTACTAATACATATATAAGGGAGAAATTGGCATGATAGAGCTTCCTAAAAAAAGACTTTGGGACAGATTCAAGGGCTATTTGATCGCAGCGATCATCATTATTATTTATATCTGGGCTTTTGCAGGAATTCCTTTTAACGGCATTCAGCAGATGGCGGGGCAAATAACTAATTCTGTTTTCGCCGGTCTACTGCATCCTGATTGGCAATTTGTTTCTGCTCCTTTTGATCGTTTTCTTAATTCTTATTTTCATATGAATATTTCTTCTAATTATACGACCGCCGATGGAGAGGATCTGATCTCCAAGCTGCTGCAAACGGTTGCTATCGCTTTTTTGGGTACTTTTGTATCAGCTATATTAGCGATACCATTTTCTTTCTTTGCTGCACATACAGAAGAAAAAGAGAAGGGCAGCTTTCGATCAAAAATGGCAGTTATTTTTAAAAGTTTGATATTTTTTATAATAACGACACTTTTTATCTCGCTGTTTTTGGCATTATTTTCCTTTGGATTCTTTCAAAGCGACTTGATTATATTTATGGTTGTCCTTTGGCTTGCCGAATCATTTTTATTATTATTTGATTATTTTATCGAAAAAGTTTCCGGACATAATTTTTTCTATATAAAATCCACCAATGGAAAGTTACTACTAACCTTTATTAGAGTTTTTCCTGAAATAGTATTGGCTTTGATTTTCATCAAAGCGGTCGGTCCCGGATCTTTTGCCGGTGTCTTAGCTTTATCTGTTCATTCTATTGGTATGTTAGGAAAATTAAACGGTGAGGCCGTTGAAAATTTGGATAGGGGCCCCAATGAGTCGATAATTTCTGCCGGTGGAACTAATATGAGCGCTTTAATACTTGCAACTCTTCCCAATGCAATGCCTAATTTTTTAAGTAATACTTTGTACAGATTTGAAATTTCTGTTCGTTCAGCATCGATTTTGGGTATGGTAGGAGCCGGTGGTATCGGTCAAGACCTAATATTAAGTACTCAAGTGAGAAACTGGCCCCGGGCCGGGATAATTTTGATCGGTGTTGTCATAATGGTTACTTTGATCGACTTTATTTCTGGACAGCTTAGAAAGAGAATAGCATGATCAATGACTAAAATTTTTATTTTATCAACTTCGGATGTTCATGGTTATATAGCACCTAGTGATTTTGTACATAAAAGTGAGCAGGATTTTGGTTTAGCAAAAGCACAAAGTTTGATCAAAGATTTTAAGAAAAAGCACCAAAATGATATCGTACTTACAATTGAAAACGGTGATTTTATTCAAGGTTCTCCCTTAGCTGATTTTATTGCCAGAAAAGATCCTCATTTTAGTTTTCTTTTTGAAAAAACGGCTAACGAAATTGGTTACGACGTAAGAGTCCTTGGCAATCATGAGTTCAATTACGGTCTTAAGTATTTGAAAAAGGCGATCCCTGAGACCTCTTCAGTCATTAATGCGAATATAGTTTCCTCTAAAGGCGATTTTTACGATAAACCATTTGCCATATTTGATTTTCAAAATGTAAAAATTGCCGTGATCGGTCTAACGACGAAATATGTCCCTCATTGGGAAGACAGTAAAAATATCGATCATTTGTCCTTTTTGGATCCAGTGAAAAAAGCTAAGCAATTGGTTCCTATTTTGAAGAAAAAGGGCGCAGATCTTATTTTTGTGGCATATCATGGCGGTTTTGAACGCTCGCCTTTAAGCGATGAACCAACTGAGAAAATTACTGGTGAAAATCAAGGCTGGGAACTTTTAAAAAAAGTTCCTGGTATCGATGCTTTAGTTACTGGTCATCAACATCGATTACTATCTGGTCTATCTAACGGGATAAATGGACAAATTCCTTTTACACAGCCGGGTCAAAGAGGACAGGCTGTTGGCTTGATCGAAATAGATTATGATACCGACAACAAAAAGATTCTTGATAAAAGTGCAAGGCTGCTATTTACTAAGAAATATACACCAGATCAAAAAATAATGGACTTGATCCTTCCTCTACAAAATAAATTGGATCTTTACTTAGACCAGACTATCGGGATTTCGGAACCTGATCTGCTTGTTAAGGATCATTTTAAAGCGCGTCTTTATGGCCACCCTTATTTAGATTTCGTAAATAAAGTTCAGTCGTCAGCAGTTGGCGCTGATATATCTGCAACTGCCCTTTTTTCAAACAAGGTGCTTGGATTGCCGCATGAAATAACCCGCAGGGATGTAGTTACGAATTATCTATTTCCTAATACTGCTGTTTCCGAAGCGATAACCGGCAGACAATTATTGGCCGCTTTAGAACGAGCAGCAGAATATTTTTCGCTTGATGATAAAGGCGATGTCATTGTTTCTAAAGATTTTAGCGGAAAAAATGTCGAGCATTTTAACTATGACTATTTTTCTGGAATAGATTACACATTTGATCTTAAAAAATCTGTCGGAAAACGTGTTGAGAATGTCACTTACAATGGTCAGCCGATCGATCCTGACAAAAAATACTTAGTAGCGATCTCTAATTATCGAAGTTCAGGTACTGGCGGCTATGAAAAAAGCTACTCAGCAGATAAAATAGTTAACTCATCAGCTGATACGATGACTGATTTGATTATTGATTATATTAAAAAAAATTCGCCTATCAGAGCTAAAAAAATTAATAATTTACATATAATTAGTTGATTTATAATATCATGAAATCGCTTTACTTTTTTATTTTTGTTATAATTTTCCTAGTAAATGTTATTTTCTTTGGGGATTTGGGAGATATAAGTGAACAAACAAGCAAAAAAAATCATAGTACTAGGATCTTTAAATGTCGATACGACCCAGCATATTGAAAAACTTCCCGAACAAGGAAGGACTATCCATATCAATGATTTGACTAACTCTCCAGGCGGGAAAGGCGCCAATCAAGCTGTTGCAGCGGCCAGACAAGGTGCTAAGGTAATATTTATCGGTGCTGTTGGAAATGATAATAATGGCGAGTTTATGAAAAAAACTCTTGCTGATAACGGTATCGATACATCTTATATCGTTCAAAAACCGGCGGCGACCGGTAGTGCTACTATTTTGCTGGAAAAAGATGGTAATAACACTATTTTGGTATACGGCGGGGCAAATATGCAGTTATCGCCCGAAGATGTGCTTCCGGTCGAAAAAGAAATCTCTCAAGCAGATGCCATTGTTGCTCAATTTGAAACACCTATCGAAACAACGATCGCTGCTTTTCAAATTGCAAAAAAACATCATGTGATGACGATTTTGAATCCCGCACCCGCAAGAACGATCGCGCCTAAACTTCTAGCACTTTCTGATTTCGTTACTCCTAATGAGACTGAGGCTGAAGCCTTGACTGGCCGAAAAGTCTCATTCCAGCTTGATTCTTTAGAGAAAACCGCTGATGATTTCGATAAATTGGGCGTTAAAAATACCATCATAACTTTAGGCAGCCATGGATCCTTTTATAGGGTCAATGGAAAATCGGGATTAATACCAAGTTTTAAGGCCGATGCAGTCGATACAACTGCAGCCGGCGATACTTTTATTGGTGCCTTTGCTGCTAATCTTGACAGTGATCTTGATAATTTAACTGAATCTTTGGTTTGGGCAAGTAAAAGTGCTTCTTTAACTGTACGCAGATTAGGAGCTTTGGAATCTATACCTGTTTTCGAAGAAGTTGAAAAAGCTTTCCGTAAATGATCTTGATAAAAGTATTTAGTATGACTTTTTTCATTTATACTGAAATGGTATGAAAGTTATTATTGATTGTGATCCCGGTATCGATGATGCTATTGCATTATCAGTTTTGTTAAATGATCCTTTTTTCGACGTTAAATTAGTTACCACTGTTGCTGGTAACGTTTCCGTTAAAAAAACAACAAACAACGCCTTGAAAATTTCTGCTTTTTTCAAAAGTAATGTCCCAATTGCTGCTGGAGCAGCGGAGCCGCTGATTAAAAAACTAGAAGATGCTTCCAATATTCATGGCGAAAGCGGCATGGACGGTTATCATTTTACTGATAAAATTGGTTATCCGTTACCACAAACTGCTGTTGAGGCTTGGCATGATGTTTTGGCAAAAGAAGACCAGCCGATAACTTTGATTTTAACAGGATCATATACCAATTTTGCTTTATGGATACGTCAATATCCTGACGATATCTCTAAAATAAAACAAGTCGTGGCGATGGGTGGTGCCGTTAGAGAAGAAGGCAACATGACCAGTTCAGCCGAGTTTAACGTTTTTACCGATCCCGATGCGGCTGCGATCCTTTATGCTTCAAAAATACCTATTACAATGGTTGGCTTGGACGTTACTTTAAAGGCTATGGTTGATAATGATCAACTATTAAAATTTTCAAAAATAAATGAGTCTGGCAGAATGATTTCTTCTCTGATCAAGCATTATAATGATCATCATGTAGGCGGATGGCCGATCCATGATCTTAACACTGTTGCATATTTAAGGCATCCGGAATTTTATAATGGTAAAAACCTTTGGATCGATGTAGTTACCAGTGGTCCTGCTATTGGTGAAACGGTTGCTGATATTCGGGCTGCCTACCATAATGGACGGACTAATGCTTATGTTTTAGATAGTATCGATCTCGGTTCGTTTTTAAATTGGCTGACTAAAGAGATCCAGCAAATACCACGTTAATTACTAATATTGGAGTTATGTTTGACAACAAAAATCAACGAAACAAAACAAGCGGCTGTCAAGGCCGTCATAATAGCGGTCGAAAATCAACAAAATGAAGAAATTTTTGACTATAAAATCGAAGAAACGAAGCATCTTGCCGAAGCAAATAAAATAAAGATCGTTGGTAGTTTAAATCAAAAAATAAACCGAATAAATAGTGCAACTTATTTTGGCAAAGGCAAGATCCAACAGCTAAAAGAGCTTGTAGCTTCCTCAGATGCTGATCTCGTTATTTCTCAAGATGATTTAACTGCTACTCAAATTAGAAATATTGAAAAGGAATTAAGCGGTGATGTTCATGTCGTTGACCGGACAGCCGTTATTTTAGATATTTTTGCTGCTCGTGCCAAAACCAAAATAGCTAAACTTCAAGTACGATTGGCACAAAAACAGTATCAGCTGCCAAGGCTCCATACTTCTTTAGCTAAGGAGCTAGATCAACAAGCCGGTGCCGGCGGAGCGTCTTTTACCAGCCGTGGTTCTGGTGAAACAAAACTGGAACTTAATCGCAGAACGCTGGAAGCACAAATATCTCAAATAAAAAAAGAATTGAACGATCTGCTGGAAGCTGCATCGATTCAAAGCAAGCAGCGCCAGCGTTCAGGTCTTCGGCGAGTTGCTTTTGTTGGTTATACCAATGCAGGTAAATCTAGTTGGATGAATCAAATGATCAAACATTTTTCGGACAAGGTTGCTAGTAATGCTGACAAACAGGTTTTTGAGAAGAATATGCTTTTTGCTACTCTTGATTCGACCGTGAGGTCTATAAGACTAAGAAATAATCGCAGGTTTTTATTGTCCGATACAGTTGGTTTTGTTTCCGATCTGCCTCATGATTTGGTTGCTAGCTTTAAATCTACTTTGGATGAAGCAAAAAATGCCGATCTGCTGGTCCAGATCGTTGATATTTCTGACCCTAATTATCATGCAATGATCGATACTACAAAGGAAACTTTAGCTGAGATCGGTGCTGACCAAATACCAATGATCATGATTTTTAATAAAGCTGATTTAGCCGGCATTGAATATCCTCAACAAGAAGGAGAGAATTTGATCGCTAGTTCTTTTGATGAAAGGTCTGTTGAAGAATTTGCTAAAGTGATCGACCAAAAATTATTTGCTGATTTTAAAAAAGTCCGTTTATTGCTTCCTTTTGACCAAGGCGGCCTGCTGAATCGTTTGAGTAAGGAAAATGATATTCTTGAACAACGATTTACTGAAGCGGGAACTGAGATTATGGTCGAACTAGCTCCAGAACAATTACAGCGCTATAAAAGTTTTCTCAAAGCTTAACTGTAGCTTGCACAGTCTTTTTTGTGAACCTGCAACCGCTAAATATTAAGTACGATTGCTGACGATCAGGTCGATGAACTTTTTCCGTGATAATTACCGGCGTATTCAATAATTTTCTGTTTTTACACCAAAAGATAGTTTTTTAGATTTGTTTTGTGCCTTTTCTCTTTAACGAAGAGAGGGCTTTTATTTTTATATTTTGAAAAAACAATATATTACAAGAAAATAGAGCGAAAAACCATTTCTATCAGTTCAAAATAAACACTTGGGTAATTTACTTTTAACAAGCTTATTCAGATGAGTCTTTAAATATTTTTAACCATTTATATCTATAAAATCGAATTTATCGAAGTCAAATAAACCTTGGTCAGTGATCTTTAAACTAGGAATAACTGGTAAAGCCATAAATGATAAGGTCAAAAAGGGATCAAAATCGATTCCTTCAGAAATTCCCTTGAAAGCTTCTCTCATTGCCTTTTGCTTTTCGATCACGTGCTGATATGACTTATTTGACATTAATCCGCCGATTTCCAGAGGTAATTCTCTAGCAAAACCATTTTTGTCAACCAGCACTAAACCGCCGCCGATCCTTTTTAATCGATCATAGGCAACGATCATGGCCTTATCATCAACACCAGCGATTATCATGTTGTGGGAATCGTGCGCAATAGTAGATCCGATAGCTCCCTCTTTTAGATTGAAACCGTGAATGATACCTAA
This sequence comes from Oenococcus alcoholitolerans, assembly GCF_051852995.1. GTDB lineage: Bacteria > Bacillota > Bacilli > Lactobacillales > Lactobacillaceae > Oenococcus > Oenococcus alcoholitolerans. Next base: position 1,545,985 of record NZ_CP176042.1, on the reverse strand, counting down.
TCCGTGTCCCAAGTCGTGGTATCTTTCTACAACGGTGATTTTGGCAAATTTTTCATCAGCGATAAAGTTGCCTTGATGATCACGTGCAACTTTTTCGACTGTATGTTTAGTCGTGATATGATGGGCTTCAATATTTATCACGTGGGCATGATCACTTTTAAGCGGTATCTTTAAATCTTCTATTTTTAAGCTAGCATTGATAGCCGGACTGGTAAAAGTCAAAACTTTGGAATTTAACTGGTCGACCCATTTGCCGTTAGTCATTACTTTTTCAGCTTTAAATTCATCAGGGTCTTTAGTTATTACTAAATCAGCGATAAAACCGTCAGCTAAAGCACCGACATTTTCTAAATGCTGGGCTTGGGCGGCGTTATAGCTTGCCATTGTAAAGGCTCTTTCAGATGGAATACCTTCTTTTATGGCTAAGTTGATATTGTGATCGATCGATCCTTCTTTTTCAATATCGATCGCTGATTTGTCATCAGTGCAAAAAGAAAAATACGATTGATTATTCTTTCTAACTACAGGAAGAATAGCTCTTTCATCTTGTTCAACGGTCCCCTGACGAATAAAAACTTTCATACCGGACTGGATCCTTTGTAATGCTTCTTTACCTGAAGTCGCTTCGTGATCTGTATCTATACCGACTGAGCGGTAAACGGCGAGCTGCTCTCTGCTTAAGCCGGCACCATGGCCGTCAGCATGTTTTCCAGCTGCTTGGGCATCGCGGATCTTTTCTAACATGTCTGGATCGCCATTTTCAACAGCTGGGAAATCCATTACCTCAGCAAGCCCATTCACTTCCGGAAATCCATAAAAAGGTTTTAAAGCATCAGCTGCTAAAACTGCACCTGCATGCTCAAAAGGGGCTGCCGGAACTGAACTAGGCAGCATATAGTGGATATGCAGCGGAGTGTTTCTGGCCTCCTCGATCATATAAAATAATCCGGAAACCCCTGCCACTGACCCGATTTCGTGCGGATCAGCAAATATTCTTGTGACCCCATGTTTCAATTCTAGCTTGGCCAGCTCTGATGGTGCTAGAAGCGAAGATTCAATATGTAGATGGGCATCTATCAAGCCGGGAATGATATATTGCCCCTTTGCATCAAACTCTTTTTCAGCTTTTAATTCGTTGGATTTACCGCGATAGTAGATTAGATTTTTATCTATCCATAATTCTGTTTTCTCGAATTTTTGATTGAATACATCTAATATTTGCGCATTATAAATGTGTAAAGAAACTTTTTTAATCATCTTGTTGGATATTATCACACAATGCTTGATCAAATTGACGGCTGTTGTCAGTAAAATTTACTCGATGTGGATTATTTATGACTTTCACGCCTTCTTTTTGTCCAACGATAACTTGGTCGACGATATCCAAAAACAATCCGTGTTCGACGACACCTACACTTCTGATCAAATAATCAGCCAGAGCTCTTGGATTTTTGATTGTTTGTAAATGGAGATCAATAATGTAATTTTTTGAATCTGTCAACACTGGTTGATTATCGACGTTGACGCGCAAGACTGGATTTAGTTGATCTTTTTGGAATTTTTTGAACAATTGGCTGCCGCCAAAAGGAGTTATTTCTACCGGTAAAGGAAAACTGCCGATCCGATCGGACAGCTTTGATCCATCGACGATCCAAACATTTCTTTTTGAATTAACAGCAACTATTTTTTCCCATAACAAAGCAGCACCGCCCCCCTTGATGCCGTTAAAATCTTTGTCGACTTGATCTGCACCGTCGATCGTCAGGTCTATTTTATCTATATTATTCAGATTAACTATTTTTATGCCCAAGGATTCGGCCTGTATCGCAGTTTGTTTTGAGGTCGTTGCAGCAATAAACGAAAGTTTGTCTTCTTTCACTCTTTTGCCTAATTGGTCGATCAGATATTTGACGGTCGAACCGGTACCTAATCCGATGATCATATCATTTTGAACTAGTTCGGCTGCCTTTAGGGCTGCCATTTTTTTAAAACGATTTTGTAAATTTTCGCTCATATGAACATTATAGGTAAACATTGGCTGGTTAGCTTACTTGCCTGATATACTGTTGTATAGAGGACAATATTTTATGATTGATGATTTACACCGTATGGTTTTGATCTCGCTATCTGCTAATCGTCCTTTAGCTGAAAAAATCAGTAAACGCCTTCACCACCCGCTTGAGGACGTTAACTTAGATCGATTTGCTGATGGTGAGATTCGTTTGAACATTAATAACTCTGTGCGTGGAGCAAATGTTTTTTTGATAGCTCCAACTTCATCTTCACCGCATGCGAGTGTTAATGATAATATTATGGAATTATTTATTGCTGTTGATGCCTTGCGCCGGGCTTCGGCTCATACGATTAATGTCGTGATGCCTTATTACGGCTATGCTCGTCAGGACCGTAAGGCTCGCAGCCGTGAATCGATCGCAGCAAGAGTTATAGCTGACGATCTAGAAAACGGCGGTGTTACAAGAGTTATCGCTTTTGACTTGCATGCATCACAGATCCAAGGATTCTTCGATATACCAGTCGACCATTTGACTGGTGCACCGATTTTAGCCGACTATCTTTTATCTAATCATCTTATCGATCCGGAAGACTCCGTCGTTGTTTCACCTGATCATGGCGGTGTTAGACGAGCACGCGAACTAAATCAGTTTCTTGGTTTGCCCGATTCCTATGCTGTCATCGATAAGCGGCGCCCGGTTAATAAAAAGAATACCGTTGAAGTTCTTAATCTGATCGGCAATGTCGAAAATAAAACGGCCATAATCATCGATGACATGATCGATACCGGTCATACTATCGTTCAAGGAGCAAAGCTGCTTCGTTCAAAGGGTGCAAAGAAGATCATTGTCGTTGCCAGCCATGCACTTTTTTCGGGGGATGCGCCAAAACTTTTACAGGAATCTGATTTTGATCATATCGTTGTGACTGATTCGATCGATATTCCTCAGTCGAAAAGATTTGATAAATTAGAGATCGTAAGTGCTGATGATCTTTTTGCCAAAGCGATCATTGCCGTCCAAGAAAACGGCAGCGTCAGTCCGCTATTTCAAAATAAGTATCATCGCGGCACAACTATCAACGATTAATGGTGTCAACTGTTGGTTGCGGAGATAAAAAATTCGTTTTTTTGTTGATTTTTTTCAAAAGAGTCGTTAGAATTTATGGCAATCGATAATAACAAAAGCGATGAAGGGAACTTCGATGCTGATTTAGGATCCAGAAAGCTGCTGGTTGATGAAAAGCAGATCCTGTCAGTTTAGAAAATCATCCCTGAGCTGCAATTCGAAAAATGATTTTGATTAGAATTGGCCGGCAGTGTCCGTTATCACATCAGCGTATCGCTTCGGCCGTACGTTTGAGGCAGCATCAGCAATGGTGTTGTAAATTAAGGTGGTACCGCGTTAAACGCCCTTAACTGTGTAATTTTATGCAGTTAAGGGCGTTTTTTGTTATTCCGATAATTTTTTAAAAGGTGGTGAGGCATATGGGATCTAGTATTCCAGGACAAATTAGCAGCGAAGATAAAAATAAAAGCGACATTAGAATCATTATTTTAGAACAAATAGATAACACACATATGTCTCTCATCTCGAGCAGACATAGTTAAAAAAATTAGGAGAAAATTATGGCTGAAGAAGTAAAAAATTATAAAGGATTAACTGAAAAGGAATCAATGCTGGCAGATGCTCTTTTTAAAGCATATAAAGATCATCAGGCACTTGATAAAAAGGATTTTGATGGTTTGCTCGATAATGACGCATCTGCATACCGTGTTCAAAGACAGCTGACTGATCTCAAAGATCAACGAGTTGGCGGCTATAAAGTTTCACTGACCAGCGAAGAAACACAAAAAATGTTTTCAGCTGATTCGCCTTTGTATGGGGCTCAAGTTGAAAGCCATTTCTTGCCGTCGCCAACTGAAATGAGATCCGATAGTTTTATGGATGCCCTGGTTGAAGTCGAAATGCTTTTTACAGCAAAAGAAGATCTGTCATCATCAGACAGCCTAGAAGATCTTATGCATAAAACCAAGGTAGCCGCTGCTATGGAACTGCCTGATTCTCGTTTTTCAAATTGGTTTCCCAGCTTATCTAAGTATATGGTGATGGCTGATGCTGCTGTTGGCGGGTATGTTTTATTTGGTCAGGAAGTTGATACTGATAAGCTTTTTGATCGGCCGGAACAATTGGCAGAGGTTCGATGCGATCTTTTCTGCAACGGCAAACATCTAAAAGAAGGAACATCTGCGGAAGTTCTCGGCAACCCGCTTAATTCATTGCACTGGTTGGCAGGTAAATTAGAGGAGCAGGGAAACAAACTCCGTGCCGGACAAAGAGTTTCAAGCGGGACCTTTCTTCTTCCCGAACATCTTTCTGCCGGAAACTGGCGGGCAGCTTTTGATCATGGTTTGGGTTCTGTATTATTGAATTTAGAAAAATAATAAAAAATATTGACAAAAACCGTTTTTTGTTTCAGAATGATTTCATATTTCAAGGAAAGGAAGTAATGATTGTGAAAATAAATCGTTGGCAAAGCTGGCATAACTGCAAGTAAGTTTATCCGATTTCCGGCTGGACTTGCTTTTATCGTAAAGAGAGTCTATGCCGGCACGATCATTCTTTAATAAATAAAGTAAATAATCATTTAGATCGCCGCATAGTATTTTATTTAAAGTTACTATGCGGCTTTTTTTATTAAATTTTGAACATCAGCCCTTAGACTCGAATCTAAAAAAAGAGGGTATAAAAATGGCTGAAGAAAAAATTTTTGAAAAGACAAATAATAAAAAAGAAGAATTTTTTGGTGAATACGGTGGGCAATACGTGCCTGAAAAAGTTAAAAAGGCGTTGAATCAGTTGGCTGATGTTTATCTTAAATATAAAGATGATAAAGATTTTCGTTCAGAATTAGCTCATTATTTAAAAGATTATTCAGGAAGAGAAACGCCGCTTTATTTTGCCGAATCGCTAACAAAGTATTTAAAAGGCGCAAAAATATATCTAAAAAGAGAAGATCTTAATCATTTGGGAGCTCACAAATTAAATAATGTTTTAGGACAGATCCTGATTGCCAAGCGGATGGGCAAAAAAAGAGTCGTTGCTGAAACCGGTGCTGGTCAGCACGGAGTCGCCACAGCTGCAGCAGCGGCAAAATTTTCGATGAGTTGTGATATTTTCATGGGTGCTGAAGATGTCCGCAGACAAAAACTGAATGTTTTTAGAATGGAAATGATGGGTGCGAAGGTACATTCTGTGACAGATGGAACGGCAACACTGAAGAATGCTGTTGATTCAGCTCTTGGTTATTATGCAGAACATTTGGATGATACTTTTTATGTTCTGGGATCAGCAGTTGGTCCTTATCCTTACCCAATGATGGTAAAGGATTTTCAAAGTGTCATCGGCAAGGAAGCACGCCGGCAAATTTTAGAAAAAGAGGGACGTTTGCCGCAAGCGATCATTGCTTGTGTTGGCGGCGGATCAAACGCTATTGGAATCTTTTCAGAATTCATTGATGACAAACAAGTTCAATTGATAGGCGCCGAGGCTGCCGGTCAAGGAGTAGATACTGATAAAACTGCGGCTACACTGACTAAAGGACGTCCTGGCGTTTCCGATGGTATGTATTCATATGTTTTGCAAGATAAAAACAATAACGTTCTGCCTGCTTACTCGATCTCTGCCGGTTTGGACTACCCTGGTGTCGGTCCTGAACATTCCTTTTTAAAAGATTCCGGCCGAGCCCGGTATTATGCGATCACTGATCAAGAAGCGATCGATGCCTTTTTGCTTTTATCGAAAACAGAAGGGATCATTCCTGCTCTAGAAAGCTCACACGCTGTTGCTCAGGCTGTTAAAATGGCACCGAAGATGTCTAGCGATCAAGTTATCATTGTCAATCTGTCTGGTCGAGGAGACAAAGATGTTGCCTCGGTCGCCGGTTATGTCAATGCAAAAAATAGATAAATTTTTACTGATAAATTGCTGATAAATTAGTAAAATATTGAATTTTTTACTAAAATAAAATACAATGATTTTATTAGGTAAAGCGCTTTCTTTATTTTGGAGATAAGCTTTGAATCTGCTTTTGCCTTTTGATCAATTGAATTTTAGGAGATATCGATGGCAGTTATTATCAGTCAAGATGAAAAAGTTTTTCATTTGCAAACTGACGAAGTCAGCTACGTTTTCCAAGTTATGGAAAATGGGGAATTGGAACAGATTTATTTTGGTAAGAGGGTCCATTCAAAAGAGGCATACCGAAATTTGACGACCAAAGAACGGCGTGAAGCTATGGTTGCTTGGCGCACTGATCGTGATTATTTTCAACCCGATAATATCAAACAAGAGTATTCCAGTTTTGGAAAGGGAGATTTTCGCGAACCGGCTTATCAAGTAGAGCAGGAAAACGGCAGTCGAATAACTGAACTTAAATATCAGAGCTATCGGCTTGCAAAGGGCAAAAAGAGACTGTCGGAATTGCCATCGGCCTTTGCGGAAAATGATGATGTTGAAACTTTAGAAATAACACTTTTGGACAAGCTGATCGGTTTGCAGGTAGTTTTGAAATACAGTGTTTTTCCGCATCAGAATGTTATTGTCAGAAGTACTGAGTTTTCTAACCAAGGCGATGAAAAATTAAATATCTTGCGCGCTTTGAGCAGCCAAATCGACTTGCCCGACAGCAACTATGATTTTATTTCTTTTGCTGGTTCTTGGGCTCGCGAACGTCATGAAGTTATTAGAAGGATCAAGTCGGGGATCCAATCGATCAGCAGTCTCCGAACAGCATCGAGTCATCAGCAAAATCCATTTATTTTGTTAGCGCGTCCTGAAACGACTGAAGACGATGGTGATGTTTTCGCCTTTAATTTGATTTATTCCGGTAATTTCCTTGATCAGGTAGAAGTCAGCCAATATGATACCAGCCGAGTTTTGGTCGGAATAAATCCTGAAGAGTTCTCTTGGCATTTGGATCCAAGCACATCCTTTCAAACACCAGAAGCTGTTTTAAGTTTTTCCGACCATGGCAAAAATAAAATCAGTCAGCAATTAGCTGATTTTTATCAAAATCATTTAATAAATCAACGATTTGCAAAGCAGCAGCGCCCCGTCTTGGTGAATAATTGGGAAGCTACTTATTTTGATTTCGATGAAAAAAAGTTACTAGCGATCGCTGAAAAGGCCGCTGAACTTGGTATTGAGTTATTCGTTTTAGATGATGGCTGGTTCGGTCATCGTGATGACGATACTACTTCTTTGGGTGATTGGTTCGTTGATAAAAATAAGCTGCCGGACGGCCTAAGTCATTTATCTGAAAAAGTTCATGACCTCGGCCTGAAATTTGGTTTGTGGTTTGAACCGGAAATGGTTTCTTTTGATAGTGACCTTTATCGTAATCATCCAGACTGGATGATATCAGCTCCAAAAAGAATACCTACTCCCGGGCGTAATCAATTCGTACTTGATTTTAGTCGTGATGATGTCGTTGAATATATTTTCGCTCTGATGTCAGATCGGATCAAAGAATCCAAACTTGATTATATAAAGTGGGATATGAACCGCTATATCACTGATGCCTTCAGTAATCAGCTCCCTGATAGTGACCAAAAAGAGTTAGCTCATCGCTATATTTTAGGAGTTTATAAATTGTATCAGCGCCTGATAGATGCTTTCCCGAATGTTTTGTTTGAGTCTTGTGCTTCAGGAGGCGGTCGTTTTGATCTTGGACTAATGTACTACGCACCACAGGCTTGGACTAGTGATGATACTGACGCCTTAGAGAGGATATATATTCAATTTGGAACGAGTTATGGATATCCTCTTTCGACGATGGGAGCACATGTTTCAGCAGTTCCTAATTATCAGACTGGTCGTTTGACATCATTTAAAACTCGCGGGGACGTTGCTTTCTTTGGCGATCTTGGTTATGAACTAGATATAACTCAACTTTCAGACAAAGAACAATTGCAAATGAAGGATCAAATCACCTTTTACAAAAAGAATCGTGAACTTTTCCAATTTGGTAAATTCTATCGTATCGAAAGTCCTTTTTCTGGTGATGGGAACGTTGCCATTTGGGAAGTTGTTAGTAAAGATCAAAAACAGGCGATCGCTGCCCGCTATCAAATTTTAAATAAGCCTAATCCTGCCTATCTGCGAATTTATTTTAAAGGATTAAATCCAAACTTAAAATATCGAATAAATGATAGTGAAGAAATATTCTATGGGGATGAATTGATGAATGCGGGTTATTTTGTTCATCAGATATTGAATATCAATAATCCGATCAGCGGATCAGCGGATTTTAGTTCTCGCTTGTTCGTTGCTCAAGCAGTTGAATAAACTATGATGAACAGTCGGTAAATCGACTGTTTTTTTATTTTCTCTTGATTTGTGAAAAAATTTACTTACTATAGGGGGTGAAAGCGATTACGTTAAAGCTATTTATCGTTATGCAATCGCTCGGTTCAGTAAAAGGAGATAGATTTTATGAAAATAAAGGCAGCAGTCGTTGATAAAAAAGGCGATTCATTTAAAATTCGCGATGATATAGAATTAGCTCCAATGCAAGCTGATGATCTTCGGATCCATATGGTAGCCAGCGGTATATGCCATTCTGATGAGGCTTTGCGTAAAGGCGTTGCTGAAATTGGTTATCCAATTATTTTGGGACATGAAGGCTCGGGTATCGTTGAAGAAATAGGCCCGGAAGTAAAGAATTTTAAGGTAGGCGATCATGTAGTTCTATCGTTTTATGGTTGCGGAAACTGTGTTAATTGTTTAAGAGGGGTTCCGACCCAATGTTTGAATTATGCCGCTAATAATCTTTCGGGCGTTCGACCTGATGGAAGTGCACATTTTACGGAGGACGGTCATAAAGTTGCTGATATGTTTGACCAATCTTCATTTACGACTACGACAATCGTACGCGAGCGTAATGCGGTCAAAGTTCCAAAAGATATCGATTTAAGAAAATTAGGTCCATTAGGCTGCGGTTATGTTACTGGAAGCGGTACTGTTTTTAATAATTTGAAACCGCAGCCGGGGCAGACGATTGCAGTATTTGGTACTGGTGCTGTTGGTCTGGCTGCTATGATGGCTGGAAAGATATCAGGATGCACGAAAGTTATTGCTGTGGACATAGTTGAGTCTCGTTTGAAACTTGCTAAAGAGCTTGGTGCTACTGATTCAATAAACAGCAAGACCGCTGATACAGTGGAAACGATTAAAAAATTAACTGATGGTCATGGTGTTGATTATGCCGTTGATACAACCGGTGTTAAATCGGTTATGGAAGATTCTATAAAAGCATTGGCACAAGGCGGAACGACCGCAACGATAGCAGTAACTAATAATCATGTTGATTTGGATACTTGGAATGACTTGTGTGTCAGCGATCGTAAGATCGTCGGTGTCAATATGGGTGATTCGATACCGCAGATCGATATTCCTCGTTTGATAGATTTTTATAAATTGGGAATGTTTGATTTTGATAAAACAGAAAAATTTTATGATTTTTCCGACATCAACCAAGCTAATGCCGATTCTGTAAATGGAAAAACTATTAAACCTATTTTAGTTATTGATAAAAAGTACGAACCTGGAAACTAAGTTTTCGGATAATAAAGGAGATATGATGTCTATTTCTACTAAATTAAATCATTACAAAATGTATATTAATGGTGAATTCAAAGATTCTAAATCCGGAGAAAACATAACGGTTATCGACCCTTCAAGCGGCGACAAAATATCGACAGTTCCTAAAGCAACTAGAGAAGAAGCAAGAGAAGCGATCGATGCTGCCTATGAAGCTGAGAAAACTTGGAAAAAAGTTCCTGCTGCAAAACGTGGATCTTATTTGCATGCTTGTGCTGAAGAAATACGTAAAGATAAAAATCATTTGATCCAAATGTTGCAAGAAGAGCAAGGAAAAATAAAATCTTTAGCAACAACTGAAATTTTGTTCAGTGCTGATTATTTTGATTATATGGCCAGTGCGGCACGGACTTATGAAGGCGAGATCCTTCAGTCTGATAATCCTAATGAAAATATCATGATCGCAAAACAGCCAATTGGTGTTGCGGCTGGGATCCTTCCTTGGAATTTTCCATTTTTCTTGATCGCACGTAAGATGGGTCCAGCTTTGGTTACTGGCAACACTATCGTTATGAAACCAAGTTCTGATACGCCTAATCTTGCACTGGAATTTGCAAAAATAGTTGATAAAGTAGGTATTCCTAAGGGAGTTGTTAATTTTGTTACTGGTCCGGGTTCTGAAATTGGTGATGAATTATCTAAGAATAAAAAGATCGGAATAATTAGTTTAACAGGCTCAGTCGGATCTGGCAAAAAGGTGATGGCCGCGGCAGCCGGTCATATGGCTAAAGTTTCTTTGGAACTTGGCGGCAAAGCTCCAGCTATTGTTTGCAGCGATGCTGATATTGATTTGGCTGTTCAATCTATAATTGACTCACGTGTTGATAATAATGGACAGCTTTGCAACAACTGCGAACGTATTTACGTGCAGAAACAGATAGCTGATGAATTTATTAAAAAATTATCAGATAAAATGTCCAAAATCACCGTTGGAAATCCAACAAAAGGCGATGTTGGCATGGGACCCTTAATAAATCAAGCTGCTTTGGATAAAGTTGCCGGGATGGTCGATCGAGCTGTCAAAGCAGGCGGCCGGATCACAGCTGGAGGTCATAAGCTGAGCATAGAAAACGGATTTTACTTCGAACCGACCGTTATAACCAACGTTAAGCAGGATTCAGAAATCGTTCAAGACGAAATTTTTGGTCCAGTTCTTCCTGTTTTAACTTTTGATACTCTTGATCAGGCGATCGATATGGCAAATGACAGTGATTTTGGTTTGACTTCGTCGATTTTCACATCCAATCTGGATAATGCTGCTCGTGCGGCAAATGAGCTTGAAGACGGTGAAACTTATATTAATAGATTTAATTTTGAAGCTATGAATGGATCACATTCCGGATGGAAAGAATCCGGAATTGGCGGAGATGATGGAAAACACGGTATTGAAGAATTCTTAAATACTCATGTTATTTATCTTCAGGGACATCCTGAAATGGCTAAAGGATAAAAAGTTCCGAGAATTTGATAAAACAGCAGGTTTTTACCCGCTGTTTTTTATTAAACAAAATAAAAAGGACGGTCATAACCGTCTTTTTTTATTCCTTTAATTTTTATTATTGAGCTGTGTATCCGCCATCGACCGTAAACTCAGCGCCAGTTGCGAATTTAGATTCTTCAGAACCAAGATAAACAGCTAGCCAGCCAATGTCATCTGGAACACCGACATGGCCCATTGGTGTTTTGGTACGCTGGCTCATCATCTCTTCGGCCCCTTGAATCTTATCGACCAAGGGTGTTTTTATATAACCCGGATGGATCGTGTTGATACGAAGGTTATAATCCTGATTGGCACAATAAATAGCAGCAGATTTGCTCATGATCCTAAGAGCACCCTTAGTTGCGTTGTAGGCAAATAAGTTGGGATCACCGACCAGACCTTCGATACTGGACATATTAATGATCGAAGCATCTCCGCTTTGGGGATTTTTCATATTGATAACGCCGTAATGAGTACCCAAGTAAACACCATCGAGGTTAACATCCATCGTTTGGCGCCATTGAGCATAATCAGTATTTTCAACGTTTCCGGGAACACCAATACCAGCATTATTAACAAGGATATCGACTTTGCCAAACTCAGCGATCGTATCTGCGAATAATTTTTTCCAACCTTCTTCATCGGCGGCATCGTGTACGACAAATTTAGCATTCTTAGGGCTGCCAAGGTCCTGATAGGCCTTCTTGCCGACGTTCTCTCTTCGACCGGTGAAAACAACTTTGGCGCCTTCTTTTAAATAAAGATCTACTATCGATAAACCGATTCCCAAGGTTCCACCGGTTACGATCGCGACCTTTCCTTTTAGACGATCAACCATTTCTAGTTCCTCCGCAATATGTTGTTATTTTTTTCACATACTGATTATCTCATATTCTAAATTATAAGGGAAGCACTTTCATAAGTAATTTGTTCAAATTTTATCAATTTCGTGTCAAAAATATACTTATAAATTAAAATAGCTTTAAAGGTTAATTGCTGTTTGGAGGGAATAAATATTGAAATTTAATGAATCTGATGTACTTCAAAGTTTGCCGAAACAATTTTTTGCTGATCTGGTCAAAAAGGTCAGCGCGAAAATCGCCACAGGAGCGGATGTTATCAACCTAGGACAGGGAAATCCTGACCAGCCGACTCCTGATTTTATCGTTGAAGCGATGCAAAAAGCGACTGCTGACCCGGCAAATCATAAATATTCTCAATTTCGCGGCGACCCAAAGCTGCGTCAGGCAGCAGCTGATTTTTACAAGCGCGAATATGGAGTTGATCTCGATCCGGATAAAGAAGTCGCTATTTTAGGCGGTTCAAAAATAGGCCTAGTTGAATTGCCTTTTGCCATCCTTGACCCGGGCGACACCATGATATTGCCCGATCCCGGTTATCCTGATTATTTGTCAGGTGTAGCCTTAGCAAAAGTTAAGATGGAAAAAATAAAATTGAATAAGGAAAATGGTTTTTTGCCCGATTATGCTTCTTTAGATCCGGAAGTCGTTAAAAAGGCCAAACTTATTTATCTGAATTACCCTAATAATCCGACCGGTGCAGTTGCGAGCCCTGATTTCTTTGCAAGAACAGTTAAGTTTGCTCGTGATAATAACATTGCCGTTTGCCAAGATTTCGCTTATGGGGCGATCGGATTTGATGGTAAAAAACCGATCAGTTTTCTCCAGACACCGGGAGCTAAAGAAGTCGGCATCGAAATGTATACTTTTTCTAAAACTTATAATATGGCTGGCTGGCGAGTTGGTTTTGCAGTTGGAAATGCCGATATGATCAAAGCTATTAATTTGATACAAGACCATTTGTTCGTTAGTATTTTTCCAGCTATCCAAAAAGCAGCTATTGCCGCTTTGAACAGTGACCAAAGCAGTGTTCGAAAACTAGTTGCTTTGTATGAAAAGCGGCGCAATCAATTTTTTGCTGCTGCAAGGAAGATCGGTTGGGAACCATATCCGTCCGGCGGCTCGTTTTATGCTTGGATGCCGGTTCCTAAGGGTTATACCAGCCAATCATTTTCTGATTTATTATTAGATAAAGCGGCTGTTGCCGTGGCCCCGGGAAATGGCTTTGGCAGCGCTGGCGAAGGCTTTGTCAGGATCGGGTTATTGATAGATGAACCAAGATTTACTGAAGCCTGCCAACGAATAGCAAAACTAAATTTGTTTTGATGGCATTTAAAAAACAGCTGCTAACAAGCAGTTGTTTTTTTAGTTTATTTTCTTGAACATTTTTCGGTGTTGGATACCAGCGTCTAAAAATACGGTACCTTTTGGTTTGAAGCCGGCTTTTTCATAGAGCGGCAATGCTTGGATCTGCGAGTCTAAATGAAGTTCGCTGATTTTATTTTCTGAGGCTATCTTTTCGATCTGATACAGGATTTTTAACGCAAAACCTCGGCGGCGCTGTTTTTTTACAACGGCAACACGGCCTATGTGCCAAGCATTTTTTTCTTCTTGGTAAACTCTTGCTGTAGCTGCAGGCGACCAATCATCTATATAGCCGACGAAGTGAATGCACTTATCATCTAATCTATCCAGCTCGTCTTCCGGACTTATTTTTTGTTCTTCGATAAAAACTTCGTGCCTTATCTTCAAAGCATCGAGGGCGATTTTTCCTTGTCCTTTTTGAGATGCAACGACCAATATATCTTTGTTATGCATGAGCTAATATTTCGTCGATCCTATCCATAAAATGTTTTGTAAAACGCGGTGCATTAACGTTTACTGCTGCCTTAGTATCTGTTGGAAGACGAAGCTTTTTTTCATCGCCAATGATCCGGCCATAGTCTTTTGTATGGTCATAAACTGTTTTCAGCGCCAAACTTATATAGGTAGCATAACTTGGATCTATTGCTAAGCCGACAGCTAGAGGGTCGTGAATGGCAGCGCCTTGTTTGTCGATATCTAGATCGTAATAAGCTTTTATATAATAGTCGAGCATTTCAGCATATAAAATCGCAGCTTTGCTGCCGATGTTCCTCCATTGGCGGCTTTCTTTGTAAGTAAGAAGGGTCCTTAAAGTAACATCTAGTCCGACCATTGTCAGATTAGGAATATTTTTGCATACGATATCAGCGGCTAAAGGATCTTGGTTTATATTTGCTTCCGAAAAACTAGTAACGTTACCAGGAACTGTTAAAGCACCGCCCATAAAAGTCGTATTACCTATTTTCTTAATGGCAGCCGGATCTTTTTTAAAAGCTTTTGCTAAATTTGTCAGCGGACCGGTTGGTACTAAGATCAGATTTTCGGCGTACTCATTTGCTGAATCGATAAGAAAGTCTACCCCGTTTTTCGTTTGGACAGACTGTGTTGATTTTTCTATTTTTATGTCGCCGATGCCATTCTGGCCATGGATCTGCTTGGAGACCTCCATTGTTTCAAAACTCTTTGCTTCAAGTGATTTTCTTTCCCCTATGTAGACAGGAATATCCTTGTGACCCAATAATGAAAGCAGATCAAGCGTATTTTGAGCTGCGATCTCGACTTGAGTGTTTCCATAAGAAGCAATGACACCAATAAGATCAGCTTTTTTTTGCGATAAAGCATAAGCTAATGCCAATGCATCATCGATACCAGTATCTAAATCAAGAATTAATTTTTTAATTGCCATAAAACCCCCGTTAAAAAAGACTCACTCCATTATATAATTGCATGTATGGTAGAAGCTATTCACCGCCCGACTGTTTTGGAAATATCTAAATCAGCGCTGGCTTATAATATAAAGTATACAAAAGAAGTGTCAAAGGCCGATCTGCTGTGGCTGGCTGTTAAATCAAATGCTTATGGTCATGGATTGATACCAATTTCTAAAATAGCTAAGCAATGCGGAGCAGATGGGTTGGCAGTTGCTGTTTTAGATGAAGGTCTAGCCATCAGGGAAGCAGGTATCAAGGATCTGGTCCTAATATTAGGACCGATCGAAAGTCAGTATGCCAAAATCGCAGCTGAGAATGGTTTTTTGACTACCGTTGCCTCCCTTGATTGGTTAAAAGAGGCTGATAAGGTTCTTGGCAACCGGAAACTTTTTGTTAACTTAGCAGTAGATACTGGCATGAACAGGATCGGTGTCAGGAGCAGAGCTGATCTAAAAGCTGAAATAGATTTTATCGATCAACACCAGGACCATTTTTCATATGACGGTATTTTTACACATTTTGCCAGTTCCGATACCCCTGATGATAGTTATTTTCAAAGGCAAAGAAATCGTTGGTATCAATTGACAAAAGACATGCCCATGCCAAAATTCGTGCATACTTTAAATTCTGGTGCAGCCATGTATCATAGCCAAGAACTTCCAGGAGCCAATCGTATCGCTAGAGTTGGAACTGTCGCATATGGGGTGGAACCTTCTGAAGGAGAAATGGGACCGATCGACAAATTAAAACCGATATTCACTCTTAAGTCCAAGCTGAGTTTTGTGAAAAACATTCCTGCTGGTGAAGGTATCAGTTACGGATCAAAGTATTTTACCGAAAAAGAATCATGGATCGGTACTATTCCGATCGGTTATGGTGATGGCTGGATGGCCCAATACCAAGATTTTGGTCTTTTGATCGATGGAAAACGTTATCGCCAAGTTGGTCAAATAGCTATGGACCAAATGATGGTTTTGCTTGATCGGCCGTATCCGGTCGGTACGGAAGTGGTCTTGCTTGGAAAAAGCAAGGAACAAGAAAATACGGTCTATGATCTTCACAAACTTTCAGGAACACCTCCTTGGAAGATCACGACTGCTTTTACAGATAGAATAAAGAGGGTGATCGTTAACTAATGGATAATGAATTGTTTGATATCATTATAATCGGCGGCGGGCCGGCCGGAATGTTTGCCCAGTATTATGCTGGGCTGCGTGAATTAAAAACAGCATTGATCGAAGCGACTCCGCGTTTTGGCGGACAAGTATCTGCCTTATATCCAGAAAAAAAGATCCTTGATCTGCCTACTTTTATAAATATAACCGGACGTGATCTGATCGATAA
Organism: Oenococcus alcoholitolerans; assembly: GCF_051852995.1. Taxonomy (GTDB): domain Bacteria; phylum Bacillota; class Bacilli; order Lactobacillales; family Lactobacillaceae; genus Oenococcus; species Oenococcus alcoholitolerans. Next base: position 1,529,832 of record NZ_CP176042.1, on the reverse strand, counting down.
ATTAGCCAAACAGAGCCAATTGGTCGACAGCAAGAGTTTCTTTAATTCGCAAGTTACTGATCTTCAAAAAAAAGATGATTTATTTGAAATCGAGATAAATCATCACGCTTATTTAAGATCTAAGTCGGTGGTAGTTGCGACCGGCAGCGGTTCTTTTTCACCGCGAAGAGTTAGTGTACCTGGTTCCGATAATGCAGAACAAGGCGGCAGACTGCGTTATCTTCTGCCTGATTTTAAAAATTGTCGAGAAAAAAGTTTTGCCGTTGTCGGCGGCGGAAATACAGCAGTAGATTATGCTAATGAACTTATCGATCATGGCAAAAAAGTTTCTTTGATTCATCGTCGTGAAAATTTTCGTGCGCTGGAATCATCAGTTTCAAAATTAGAGAATAGCGAGCTGGTATCTTTTTATTTGCCAAAAAGGATCGCGTCTTTGGACCAGCAAAGCGATGGCATTTCGATCGAACTTGAGGATCTGAAAGATCAAAATATTGAGAAGATCAAAGTAGATCAGTTGATCGGCGGATATGGTTTCACTGCTTCTTCGGCGATCATCGATGCTTGGAGTCTTTCGGCAAAAAAATATCGTTATCGTTTTGCGACTGATAGCAAACAGATGTCTTCTGTACCGGGTTTGTTTGTAATCGGAGACGCTAGCGCCTATCCGGGCAAAGCTGATTTGATCGCTACTGGTTTTGGTGAAGCACCAACGGCTATCAATTCAGCGGTCGAATATTTCGATCCTGACCGCGGCGGTCCGCAGCATTCAACTAGTCTTGATCCTAAGAAGGTGTTTACAGATGACTAAAAATAATATAGAAGCTGATCAATTATTATCACAGATTTTTTTGGCTGCACATGAAAAAGAAACTGATAGGATCGCTAATTTGGCCAATGCATCAGCTGTTTTGAAACAGTTTGTTAATGATATAAATTGGGCTGGTTTTTACCTGTTCGATCGCCAAAGCGGTCAGTTAGTCCTAGGGCCCTTCCAGGGGTTACCGGCTACTTCTCGTATCGACTTGGATAAAGGCGTAGTCGGCAAGGGATTTTCCACACAAAAGACCGTTTTCGTCGATGATGTTAATAATTTTTCTGGTCATATCGTCTGCGATCCGGCTTCCAGATCTGAAATAGTTATTCCTTTGACAAAAACTGATGGTCAAAAAATTGGTGTTTTGGATATCGATGCACCGATCACAGCTCGTTTCGATGAACAAACACGAGCTGACTTGGAAGCTTTTGCCAAATTATTGCTTGATTATATTTAATAGAAACATCCTTAATTCGGGGATGTTTTTTTGATTATTTTTCTTTCTATTAATTTATTGGGAATGAAAATATCTAAAAATTAGAGTATTACTATTATTATATTGAGTTAATTAGGTTTTTTAATTTAGAATTATTAGTAAATTAAAAAGAAGGTTTTTACATGTCAGTAAAACAAACGAAAATTTTTGCTCATCGAGGAATTCCGGATCTTTTTCCAGAAAATTCGCTGGAGGGCTTTAAATATGTGATCGATCATCACGCTGATGGGATCGAATTTGATGTTCATCTGACTAAAGATAATATCCCGGTGATTATTCATGATGAAAAAATCGATCGCACTGCCGATGGTCAAGGATTCGTCAAAGATTTCACTTTTTGTGAATTATCAAAGTTCAAATTAAAAAACGGCGAAACGATCCCTCGACTGTCAGATTTTTTAAATTTGGCAGAAGGTAAAGATGTTCTTTTGAATCTTGAATTCAAAACTGATCATATTCACTACAAAGGCATTGAAAAGATCGTTTTTGAAGAAATCAAACGACATAATTTTTTACGACCGATCATATATTCATCTTTCAATTTAAATTCTCTAAAAACCGCCTATCAATTAGACCCAAACGGTACTTATTGTTTCCTATCTGATAAAAAGATCGATCAGTTCAAAAAGTTCGTTGCAGAAAATCACCTGTCCGGGCTGCATTTGGATCGTTATCAAAATACCGATGAAATTCCTTTGCGAGTTTGGACTGTTGATGATCCAAAGGAACAAAAGAAATTATTTGAACTTGGTGTTGCTGGAATTTTTACGAATAATTTTCAACAAGCGGGAAAGATATTGTCGGAAATAAAAAAACCTGCCTAAGCAGATTTTGAAAATTAATTTATTTTTCTTTTCGGGTTTAAAATGCCCATCGGATCAAATAGGTTTTTGATTTGATGCTGCAAAAGGTCGACATCGGTGCCGAGCTCTTCGTTCGTCCATTGGTTTTTTGACATACCGACGGCGTGTTCGCCTGATATAGTGCCATCTAGAGCGAGAGTCTTTTTGAATAATCGACGAACCGCTTCGATGATATTTTTAGGTGGTTCTACTTGTCCATTCCATAGCAAAGTTGGATGAAGGTTACCGTCTCCGGCGTGTCCGGCTGTGTAAATATCCACCTTTAGATCATCACTGACTTGGTCGATATACTCGACCATTTCAGCTAATTTTGATAGCGGTACGGCCATATCTTCCATGATATGGTATTTAGAGTTTGAAAATACGGCCGGTAACATATCTTGACGCAGTTTTATCAGTTCTTGAGCCCTATCTGGATCGTCAGTAATATCTACCTGCCATGCATTTTTTTCCTTCAAAATCGTTTTGACAGTTTTTAATTTGAGTTCGCTTGCGCTATCGATACTAAATATCAATAGTGATGATTTATCGCTCTGAGCGTAATTAGTTTCCTCATATCGGTCCAAAGCTTTAACTGTTTTTCCGTCTAACGCTTCAAGCATCGAAGGATAAAGACCGGAGTTTCTGATCGCCTTGACTCCGTCCGCTAATTTTGCCATATCGTCGAAGAAAGCAATGCCGGTGATCGTTTTCCCAAGAGGGATCGGAAAAAGTTTGACGGTGATCTCGGTCACGATGCCTAAAGTTCCTTCTGATCCGATCATTAATTGTGTCAGATCGTAACCATAGGCTTGCTTATAAGTTCTGGTACCCAATTTTATTTCTTTACCATTGGTCAGCATTACCTTCAAACCAAGTACCGAGTCTTTTGTTGCACCGTAACGGACGCCGCTGAGACCGCCGGCATTAGTGGATATGTTTCCGCCCAGTGAGGAGATCGGCTTCGAAGCTGGATCCGGTGCATAGAACATCCCTTGTTTTCTTGCTGCTTTATCGAGATCTTGATTGATAACGCCCGGCTCGATCACTGCGATCGAATCATCTTTGTTTATTTCCTTTATGTGATTTAGTTTTATCAAAGACAAAATGATTCCGCCATCGATTCCATCGGCCCCGATGACAGTACTTGTATCAGCTGTCTGCGGGATTATTGGCAAATGAAATTTTTGAGCCGTTTGAAGAACTCCACGGATGTCTTCTTTGTCGCCAGCAGCAACATAAGCCAGTATTTTTCCTTCAATACTATCCTCGGCTTTTCCATTAGCTGTATGTTCAGCTGCTATTTTGTCATCAATATGTATATCGGCGTGCGGCGCTTTTTCTTTTAAGAAATTTATTATTTGATCATTGGTATAAGCTGTAAATACTGCCATGATAATTCTCCATCAAGAAAAATTTAATTTAATTTTTATTACCAATAAATTCTATATCTTTTTCGTTGCGCTGCATTAGCTGATTTTACTTTAGGAAAAATATAAGCGATCCATTTGTTTTGGCAATAGCCGGATAAGATATGATTGATATATAAAGAATAATATGGACAAACTTACTTATGGAATATTTTTTAATAAAAATTCAGGGGATGGCAGCGGTAAGAAAATAGCTGAAAAACTGGCGCGGGTTTTAAAAGATCATCAGCAAAAAAGTATTATGCTTTTTGCCGATAGTGTTGAAGCAGTTATTAAAAAAATAATAAGCAATCTCAAAAAAATCGATATTTTAGTTGTGATCGGCGGCGATGGCACGCTAAATATCGCTGTAACTGCGCTTGTTCAAAGTAAGATAAAAAAAGATATAGCAGTGATCCCGGCCGGAACAGTAAATAATTTCGCAAAACGATTCGGGCTGGCGATCGGAACTGACAAAGCGATCGAAAATATCGCTGATTTTAGCAAACAAAGAAAAAGAAGAGTGGGAATTGCTGTCTGTAATGAGAACAAAGCGATCGTTAGTTCGCTGACATTTGGCAATTTAGCTGACATTTCTAATGAAGTTCGCCAAAAAGATAAACAAAAGTTTGGCAAGATCGTTTACATTTTCAAAGCGATTCAGCATATCGGAAAAAATAAATCTTTTTTGATTCGTTATGTTCCGGACGATGGTGCTGAAAAAAATTTAAAAACTTGGTTTGCCTTGATCACAACGAATAATTATATCGGTGGACATAAATACATCCATTCTTCACCAAATAAATTGCATATCAGTCTTCTTAATGATATAGGTCCTAAGCAGCTGCTCCCTTATGCCTTATTTGCACTCAATGGTAATTTGCATAGATCAAAAAACGTTACCCACTTCGAAGCTGAAAGGATCGTACTGACTTCAAAAAGGGCTGGTATCACAACGAGGATCGATGGTGATAAAGGACCAAAATTTCCTTTGAAAATTGATTATTTTCCTGATTATTTATCTTTGATCGTCCCAAATAAAACTGATCGATAATGGTCGCAAGCTGTTTTTTCTCGCAAACTGTTTTGTTTTCGAAAAATAAATATCATTCTTTTTAGAAACTGTTTGAGATCTTCAAAAGCGGTGCAATAGAACTGCAATAAAGGATAGAGTCATCATCATAGTACTCGTATTTAACTGCCTTTCGCAATTTTTCCACAATCGCCGACAATTCTCTAACTAACTAAGAGATCCTTCAACTAACCAGCGTTGTGGCAGTACTTCAAATTTATTGGCGGGTGATATCATTGGGATAATTAGGTATGATAATTTCCTTTTTTGCCAAAAAAATAGCAAAGTTTAAACTAGATCTCAAACAGTTTTTTAAAGATTTACATTATGAATCCAAAAAATTAAATAATGCTAATAATACCTTCAAATCCATTTAATCGTTGATGGAAATAAAAGGGCTTTTTATTCAAAGAATATACGAGTCAAAAAGAGTGCTAACGCATTTTTGATTTTAAAGCAAACCATTCTGAAGATTAGTTATATTCCATGCAATTACGTTTACGTAAATGTAATTAATGGACTAAAATAAAATGACGTTACGTTAAGGTCTGCTCTGGTTGGATGGACCCCATATTTATTGGCTAAGGATTTATTTGAACGATTTTCATTGTGATAAAGTTTTAACTATGTTGTTTTTAAACTCATCTGAATAATATTTCATAAAAAAATCCTATTATAATTTTTATCATTATGACACAAAATTTAATGATTTTGGTACCAAATTTCAGTATAGAAGCACTCAGTCTCATGATGGTTTTATTAGCTTTTATCAGGTTACTTCTTAAAAGATACTAAACAGCTTCTTACGGTTATCGGAATTTTGACCATTATCGAACCAGGATACAAATGGAATTATTTGCTTAATTCAATCAATGCAAAAGAAAAAAGCAAACCCTTTCAGATTTGCTATATAAGGTGATATTAACCTCAGTTGACAAAGAGCTCTGGTTTTCCGCTTGAACAATTGTCGAATGTGAAAAAGGTCGATATGAAATTCTTACGTTTTTTAATTCTTTAATTTTTATATTATAGGCTACCGGCTTCTTGTTGGATAACCAATGCTGATAAATCATTTCCAATTTTACATGCTTCATCAATATCTTTTCCTTCACAAAGACCAGCAATCACACCACCACAGTGGGTATCACCGGCACCGATAGTGTTAATTACACTATCAATATGATCACTTGGAATGGTCCGACCACCTTTATTGTCATATACATACGTACCTTTAGCACCAAGGGTAACAAGTACCGGAGCATCAGTCCTCTGATAAATATCAGCTACTTGTCCTTCTATGTTATCAGCATTGCTTAGATATCCTATTTCATCTTCGTTAGCATTCACAATCAAATTATGATCCAAGAGTCGATTCAGAATTGACTTATCAATATGGCTAATGCGAGGGGAAGCATCAAACAATAGCGTTGCATCAGAATCACGTTTATCGAAATGATTTAATAGTAGATTTGCTGACTTTTGATCTTCCATTTCATATCCACTAACGTAGATATATTTGTAATCAGATAGGTTAATTTTGTTAAACCAATTATCGGACCAATCTTGTTCAATACCAGGAACGGTGATAAATGTACGTTCAGCATCTGGTTCAACTAAGCATAGGTCCCAGCCGTTGTCCTTACTATTATCCTGGATAATTACAGGAACATTCTTTTCCCTCATGGCTTGGCGAACCATTTCACTATATTGGCCACTTCCTACAGGTACAAATAAATCTGTGTTACCAGTACCAGAATAATGTTGAATTGCTCCAAAGACGTTAAATGCACAACCACCTATATTGTATGATTTAAGATTTGCAGTAACATCATCACCAGATTTAGGAATTTGTGGGACGTCCATGATAATATCAACAAAAGCGGCACCGACAATTAAGCTTTTTTCAGTCATTATACTTCATTTTCCTTTGACGTAGTGTTGTGAGTAAATAGGTAGAAAATAAACATTACGATGATGGCCACAATCCCAGAGACAAAGACAGCTAGGCTACTATTATTTTCAAAAATTCCATGAGCAAATGGTCCACGGTAGGCTGTGTTTGAAGTGAACAAAAAACCTATGACAGTAGCAATCGCCCATGAAATAATACCTGGCCAATTGTAGTGAATTAATGAATCTGGCTTCATTAATTCAACGTCGTAACCATTTTTTCTGTTAATTACACTATCTACTAAGAAGATCGCCACCCATGAAGCTAAGCAGATACCAAGGAAGTTCAAGAATAATTCAAAGTTGCTTAGGAAGTTACCAGAAATGAACAATACGTATACTGAAATTAAGACAATAATTACGGCATGCAAAATTAGAGAAGTAGTTTGTTTTACTTCAAGACCAATAGTTGAAAGGTTAATACGTGCCGAACGGAATGACACAAGACATTGTGGAACTAAACCAATCGCAGCAACTAAAAAGTAAGCAAATCCGAACCAGCCAGGAACGGCACCATACATAACTTGGTATGGGTTACTAGCAGTGGCAAGACTTGGTGAGATGGTACTCAGCATTACACCACCAGCCATTAAGAAGAACAGTGGAGTGGCAGCACCTAAAGTAGTTCCCCAGAAAGTAGAAGATGGACGACTCTGTGACCGTACATAAGCACCCCAGTCAGCGGCCGACATAGCCCAAGAAATACTTGAACCAGCGACAATAAATGCAACGGCAGGTAGCCAACCTGTTAACCAGCTACCTGACTTCATGGCAAATGCAGCGTCCCAATTAGCTTTAGCAAGGAAGATTACTAACATCATAACAGTCAGAATCCCACAAATCCAGCTTAACCAAGTTTGAATTCTGGCCAAAGTATCTTCTTTGAAGAAACCAGTCAAGATAACTAAACCAGCAAATACTAGTAAACAAACAGCTTTTGTAAACATATTTTGTGAAATATGAATAGTCTTTAACATTGATGAAAATAGCAATGTACCTGTAATAATATTAACGGCTAACCAGCCGACCATGTTAAGCCATGCCATAAAGTTTGGAATCTTATTACCATAGGTACCAAAAGCAGCACGACTCATCTTGAAAGTCGTCACTCCTTCGCGCTTTCCAATCATTGCGACCCAACCAGGAATAGCGAAGGTCAGAGCGCCAATCAAAGCAGCAGTTATTGATTGGAAAAATGACAAGTGATAGGTAACAATAATTGCACCGTAAACAAATCCCATAATACCGATATTTGCAGCAAACCAGTTGTAAAACAACTTCATAGGACTAAGGGTTTTGTTATTTTCAGAGACTTTAATAAAGTCATTATCCATAATTTTTCACCTTTTCTTTATGCCTTAAATGCAACTATCTTATCAGCAAGATCATGAATGTTATGTTGTGGGCTCTTTTCATCAATTAATTTTTTCCATGAATCTGGAATGTTCTCAGCACCAACTTTAGCCCCACAAATAGCAGTAGCCATAGCACCAATAGTATCGGTATCACCACCAAGATTGGTACAGACAATAGCTGATTTTTCAACACCCTTAGCGTAATAAGCAATAGCAACGGCTGCAGGAATACTTTCTGAAATAGAAGTACCAGTACCAACAGTGTTGTAAATAGCTCTACTAAATGAATCATCATCGCCTGCATAGCGGTGTGCTAAGTCAATTCCGATCTCTAAGCGTTCCTTGTTATGGGCAGCCCACGTAGGAGCGCCTAAAGTGAATCCTTTATCATTGGATTTGATAGCAAAGTCAACAATATCGTACCAATCATAATCGGCCATAGCAGCAGTTACAGCACCCGCAATCATGGCTGCACCACTAATTGCAACATCACTAGAGTGCGTAATCTTGGTAACGTCGTATACCATTTGAACTAATTGATCTAATTGTTCTGGTTCGTAAAGAGTTCCAATAGGAGATATACGCATTCCACACCCGTTTGTTAAGGCTTCCCTCGTAATATCTGTTGGATCTTCACCGTTACGAATTGCCCTTAATGCAGCTTTACTACTAGGTCCTAAAATATTATTTGTCCATGCTCCGACTTCATCGGCCCATTTCATAATGTGTTTGACAAGTACTTTGCTATCTGGTTTCCAGTTGGTTTCAATAAGAGCATCAAGGATAGCGAAAGCCTGGTTTGTGTCATCAGTATATTCACCCGCCTTGAAGTTAACAGCAATATCGTTGTCTTCTGTACCATCTAAGAATTTGGTAATATGTCTACCGAATTTCCTACGGATTCGTTGTAATGGCCACAATTCGGTTGGCATTCCCATTGCATCACCAATTGCTTGTCCATATAGTGCACCTAAAATCTTATCTTTTGCTCTCATAAATAGAATCTCCTAAATCCCTAAACTTAAATCAAATTCAGCATAGTTGCTGTAAGTAACAACTACATTTTCAACAAACTCACCATTCTCATCATGAACAACTCCGCGCGCCTGCAATAATGGGGCATTAGTATCACAATTCAGCAAATCAGCTAATTCTTCATTTGCAGAAACTGTATTCATTCTTAGAGTTGTCAGTGAAGGAATAACTTTATAATCCCTTCGAATAACGTAATACAAGGAATCCTTACCAAAGTCATATTTGTCTAAGTCAGGGAACCTTTTTAAATTAAGTTCTGAATGGTCTATAGTCATTGGGATAATACTTTCTTGGCTTTTTAATAGACGTAATCGTTCTAGCTCTAAAAATTCTGTACCATGCTTTTTAATTATTTTCTTGCTTAATACTTTATTTATTGGTTCCAAACCAATTTCATGAGCATAATCAGAAAAACCTTTAAAATTGAACAGCTTAACGTGAGGTTGTGTTTGATGTACAAAGGAACCTTTGCCTTGTACTCTCGTAATTAAATTCATTTGTTGCAGATCTTTAAGTGCTTTTTGAATAGTTGAACGTGTAACACCAAATTCTTCAGCATATTTAGCTTCAGAAGGTAACTGATCACCAACCTTTCTATTTGAAAAAATATCGTGCTGAATAGATTGTACGATTTGAGAACGTAAACTATTTGTATTCCGTTGTAAATACATCATCTATTCTCCCTTACTTGAGTACTCAAGTTATTATAATAAACCTTTCTTGCAAAAATGCAAGCGCTTTCAAAAATAGGAGAACTAGAATAGAATATACAAAAATATTAAAATAAAAGAAAATGTGATTATAGTAAAAACCTAAAAAAACTGTTTGAGATCTAGTTTAAACTTTGCTATTTTTTTGGCAAAAAAGGAAATTATCATACCTAATTATCCCAATGATATCATCCGCCAACAGTTTGAAGGGATTCGTCCCAAATTAGAAAACTTTCATTAACGAACTAAGCCCCATCAAGTTGATTTTATGAAGCTTTTTGTACGATCTTGTACATTTTGAAAAACGGATCCCAGCAGTCGGCTCCAACGGAACCATCATTATTGGACCAAGTTTTAAAAAAATTGTCTTTATCTCACGATCTCAACAAGATCGTTTGGCGTTAATTTCCTTTATTATCATGGATACTCAAAGCGTTAAAAATACTGCCACCGCTGAAAACAAGGATTAGGATGCTGGTAAGAAGACCTCGGGAATTAAATGGCATTTAGCTGTTGATATTAACGGGTTTCCCAAGCCATTCACACAACGCGGGCAAATGTTTCTGATCGAAATGGGGCGAGTGCGATCATTGCCTTAAATGCTAATAATCTTTGGCGTGTTCGCAAAATCCTCGTTTATGGTGGTTACTCAAGAATTAATTTTAAATTAGATGTTATGAGCAATTTACAGGAGACCGTTCAGGTCGCCAAACGCAATGAGTTACACAAATTTGAAGTACTGCCACAACGCTGGTTAGTTGAAGGATCTCTTAGTTAGTTAGAGAATTGTCGGCGATTGTGGAAAAATTGCGAAAGGCAGTTAAATACGAGTACTATGATGATGACTCTATCCTTTATTGCAGTTCTATTGCACCGCTTTTGAAGATCTCAAACAGTTTTTAGACCAATTCGTGCCAATGTTAGGAAAGTTTACGGCAGAAAATACTAACTGATATTTTTGACTTATACTCTCTTTGAATCAAATTTGATCGCGAAGGAATTTAATTGATATGGATGATACATTGCTTATCGCTAGGCACGCTCAGATAAAGGACCTAATGGAAGAGAAACCAATTTTTTGGCGAAACCCGGATTATGGAAAAACAGCGGAACTGCCTTTTTCTAAAGCAGATATTTTTGATGCTGTTGCTCGCTGGGACAGATTTGCTCCATATATAGCAGAAGTTTTTCCTGAAACTGCCGCCAGCAAGGGAATTATTGAGTCGCCGCTGATACGGATCGACAAGATGCAGAAAAAATGGGAATTGGACAACGACCAAAATTTGTCTGGAAAATTGTTTTTAAAAGCAGACAGCCAGCTGCCGATTTCCGGTTCGATAAAATCTCGCGGCGGTATTTATGAAGTCTTAAAATTTGCTGAACACATTGCTATGACAAGATCGGACTTGACTTACTTGGATGATTATAGGATCTTGGCCAGCGAAAAATATCGAAAAATTTTTGCAAATTATGGTGTTATCGTTGCTTCGACCGGCAATTTAGCTCTCAGCGTCGGTATCGCTGCTGCCAAGTTTGGTTTTAAAACGACTGTTTACATGTCGCACGATGCACGTCAGTGGAAAAAAGATAAACTTAGAGCGAACGGTGTTGAGGTAAAAGAATTCGATACTGATTTTTCAGATGTGATACCAAAGGCGCGAGAAGATGCTGGTAAGGATCCTAATATTCATTTCGTTGATGATGAAGGTTCGTCGGATCTTTTCTTAGGCTATGCTGTTGCTGCGGTTAGATTACAAAAACAGCTTAAGGATAATGGCATCTTAGTCGACAAAGATCACCAAGTGGTCGTTTATCTGCCGGCTGGTGTTGGAGGAAGCCCGAGTGGTGTTGCTTTTGGTTTGAAAATGATCATCGGACCATATATCCATGCGGTTTTTTGTGAGCCGACTCATGTCCCTTCGGTTACCTTGGGGATGATGACAAAGCTGAATGAGCGCATTTCGGTTTATGATATCGGTCTGGATGGACTGACTGCGGCTGACGGGCTTGCGGTCGGCCGCCCGTCTCGTTTGGCTGGTAAAGTCATGAGAACTTTGCTTTTTGGCAGTGTTACTTTTAATGATGATGATATTTACCGTTATTTAGCCGAACTTCTAGATACTCAAAAAATCGTTGTCGAGCCTTCAGCGGCGGCTGGTTTTACGGGGATCGAGCCAATCGTTAAAAACGAACCGGCGTTTAATAATGTAAATACCGCTCACATCGTTTGGTCTACTGGCGGAGATATGATGCCCGAAAGTGAAAGAGAAGCAGATTATAAAATCGGTAAAGAACTGCTTTGAATATGTATGCTGTCATCTTTATTAAGTATGGATGATATCATTTATCATTATGTATAGTTGGTAAGGCAAGAGGTAGGAGCCTACTTGCCTTTTATATTGTTCTTCATTATATGTATTTTGGTCGAATAATAACCGAGATAATGTTTTGCTTTTTATATTAAAGTTAAGTACGTCTAAGATATCAGCTTTAACAAAGAAGAACGAGTCGTTTCTCTTTTTAAAATATCTTCCCTTAAGGCAATTTCCGGAAAATAATCCAAAATCGGCCATTACTCTTAACTTAGATTTGAAACACTCGGTCGGTTTTTCGCTGTTTTGAGCGGCATTTAATTGTTTTAGATCTTGGATGATCCCGCCTAAAGCGATCGCTTTGAAATTTCTGACAAAGTCGTCTGAACCAACATCCAAACTGTAAGTAGGATCGAAATATAATGGCAATCCTTGCACTTTGGGCGGTACGTTCAAACAAACTTGCAGGTGCTTGCAGATGATTATTTTTTTGTCTTTTTGATCGGGGTCTAAGTAGAAAAGATCTGTTCCTTGACCGCTATATAAGATCAAACAGGTAAAGTGGTATCCAACCCTTAGTGCTTCTGAAATGTGTCCGTACTGATGCCAGAAACAATTCTTTAATTCGATCGGCGGATGAGGGTAAGCATCCATGAATTTATGTCTGAGGTCAAATAGAATCTTTTTTTCGGTTGACGTCAATACTTTTTTATCGCTATTTATTTTGAAAAATTGTCTGAAGTAATCGTTGATCTGCTTTACATATAAGTAGTTCAGCGATAACATTCCGACCATTTCCTTTCGTGTCCTTTGGTAGTCACTACTTGTAAACATACTTAAATTATAGAATATTAAATGAAAATTTAAAAGACTGTTTTCTGAAAATTTCATGAAAATAAATTTGATCCGTTTTCAGTCCGATTCGCTTGATCTTATTATTTTTTGTACAATGATCATTAATACTATTTTAGTGGTCGATACAGTTAGCGGGGTTTTTATATGGAAAAAATAAATTTTAATAGGACTGGCCGTCTTTTGGCCGCATCAGCCGGAATTGCAACGATTTCTTTTTTAGCCAGCGAGTATTTTTTCCGTTTGGCTTTTAAAAGAGTCGATTATGTACCGGAAACTTCTGCCGATAAGCAAAAATATGCTGATGCCTATTGGGATTATGTCGACTGGTTCAAAAAGGTTGAAAAGGAACACTGGACTTTTACTATCTCCGGTGAAAAAGAACATATGTCGGCTTATTTTATTCCTGCTAAAAATAGAGACTCGAAAAAAACGGTCGTTATTTCACATGGATACAAAGGCAACGGTGAGACGATGTCTAACTATGCCAAAATGTTTTATGAAATGGGGTTTTCCGTTTTGCTGCCTGATGATCGCGGTCATGGCGAAAGTGCTGGAAAATATATTAGTTTCGGTTGGCTTGACCGCTTGGACTATCTGCAATGGCTGCAAAAACTGATCGTCCGTTTGGGTGACCAGGCAAAAATAGTTCTTTTCGGAGTAAGTATGGGGGCGGCCACGGTAGAAATGCTCAGTGGCGAACAGCTTCCGCCTCAAGTACGCTGCATAATTGCTGATTGCGGCTATTCCAGTATCGATGCTGAACTGACTTTTTTGCTGAAAAGACAGTATCATCTGCCCAAATATCCTTTTTACCCGTTAGTAAGTACCATCAATCATCATCGCTTGGGTTATTATTTGGGCGACGTTTCTTCAATTGAACAGTTAAAAAAGAATAAATTGCCGATTTTCTTTATTCACGGTGAAAAAGATCGTTATGTGCCAAGCTATATGGCTCTAGAAAATTATCAAGCCAGCGATTCTGAAAAGGAACTTTGGATCGTTAAAGACGCTAGTCATGCGGAAAGTTTTTGGATCGATCCGGATGAATATAAGGAACACATCACAAAATTTTTGGAAAAATATTATTGATTTTGTGTCTTATCGGCCTATTTAACGGTCATCCGGGCATTACTTGGATGATCTTTTTTTTGCTTTTTTTATAGATAATTGCCAAAAAAATCGGTGCGATAACACCCCCTAAAAAGAGTTCTGGCCAGGAAGTGTTTGTCGTTGCTTTGTCAATGATATCAAAAACAGCACGATGCATATACATAATGGTCAAGGTATGTTTCCCCAGGAAGGAAAAAATGATCGTCAATATTTTGATTTCCGATATCCAGCGAGCGAATAACAAGATCAGGATGCTTAATAGACAAGGAACCCAGACGGCCAGCCACGGTTCAGTTATTTGGTAGGATTTTAAATATAAAGTCAGGTGAATGTCTTTTCGATACTGGAAATAAATCAAAGAGGCATAAACGATCGTTATAAAGATAATTATTATTGGCAAATAGGAGTTTGGTATTTTTTTGAGGTACTCGAAGATCGTACTGCCCAGTATCATATAAAAAGTGCTGATCAAGACTACCTGTGCGTTCCAGGGCACGGTTTTATTACTGAACAGATCTAAGCCATCGGCGTTGCTTAAAATAGCAAAAAGCATCGGCGGAACAGTGACTGTCAATTGGAGTGCGCGGCTTCTTATAAAACTTTTTATAAGTACAGCAGCGATCATCGTTAGTATATAAACTTCTACGAACCAAAAAATACTCAAATATTGGTTCAATGTCTTGCCGCCGTAAATTAAATAATAAAAATAATTAAAAGTATGTTGCCAGCTTTCTTCACGAACGAAGTGGCTTAGCATTATTAAGAGCAAACCGGCAATAAAATAATTTTTTAGCTGAGGTAAAATCTTTGTTTTAAAAAACTTGACGATCCCAGACCGCTCTAATTTTATCTGTTTAATGAAAAAACCGCCGATAATGAAAAATAAAGGCATATGCCACCAATATATGGCATCAAACATTACACGAAGATCATCTGCTGATTTGGCATTCAAAGCATGGCCTAATACGACTGCGATAATACCAATTCCCTTACCGACATCGACCCAGGCTATACGCTTGGATCTATTGGTAATTTTATTTTGGATAATTTCTTCGCTTCCTTTCTGTAAGTAATCCTATATTTATCTTACGATTGCTTCATTAAATCGACATTATAGGCAAACAAAAACCCGTTTGATAAGACGGGTCCGTTTTTTAATCTTCAGCAGATACAAGGATCTTTACTTGCTGTTTGTCGGCTGAAATCTCTTTGATTCCTTGATCAACTAATTGATCCAGCGATATTTTTTTCGTTATTATTTTGTCAAAAAGATCTTTGTTATTGTTTAAAATACCCAAAACCTGTGGGAAAGAATTGTTATAGCAAATAGTTGTTATGATGTTTATACCCTGCATGATCAGATCTTTGGTCATATCAAATGTTATTGGCCGTCCGAATAATGCGACTATTTGAAGAGTGCCGCCTCTTTTGGTAACTTTTAATGCCGTATCAAAAGTTGCTTGTACACCGGCCGCTTCATAAGCAATGTCGACTCCATTCGGCAAAACTCCTTTGATAGTTTCCGCGGCGTCTTCTTTTCCAGGATTTATTGTATTTATAAAACCCAGTTCTTCTGCTTTATGCAGACGAACTTCAGATAGATCGACGATAAATATGTGATTAGCACCTGCGATCCTTGCCAGCAAAGCCATTAATAATCCTATTGGACCTGCCCCCATGATCGCTACATCTTGTCCGGCACGCAAACGGCTTCTCTTTAGAGCTTCATAAACAACAGCTGTTGGTTCTGCCAACGCACCTATTTCATAGTTCATTCCGGCTGGCAGCTTATGTGCGAATACTGATTTGACATTAGCATACTCGGCAAAACCGCCATCCTGAGAAAAGCCGAGAAAATTGCCGGCCCCATCTTTGGCTTGAGCTTTGATACATAAATTATATTGGCCCTTACGGCAATTTTCACATTCACCGCAAGCGATGACCGGCTCGATCGCAACTTTGTCGCCGATCTTTAAATTACTTACATTTTTGCCTAATTTTACTACCTGTCCAGAAAATTCGTGACCTAAAGTTATTGGTAAGGTCCTGCCGGTTATCGGATGCGGTTCTTTTGGCAGGCCCCACCCTTGCAAATAAGCATGCAGATCGCTTCCGCAAATGCCGCAATACTTAACCTTTATCTGTACTTGATCATCTTCAGGATCTGGAATATCAACATCCTCGATCCTGATATCTTTGGCTCCATAAATTCGTGCTGCTTTCATAATTGCCTCCTTGATCCCTTGACAAGGATTACTTCACCGGGGGCAATTCTACATCTATTTTTGAAGCAATTAAAGATTTAAAGTAAGTAAATCTATTTTTCTTTTTCGGCGATCGCTTGTTTTAATTCATCGATTATTTCGATGCTGTTTAAGGAATCTTGTACAGGCATTGACCGGCTTTCTAATCTATTTTTTTGCAAACAGTCGATCGTTTCTTTTATTTCCGCATGAAAATCGTCTTTTTCGTAAGGAAAGACAAAATTTTTGCTTTTATTATCTTTGATCAAAGTAAATGAATCCGGGCGATGTAAATTAGGGACTTCGATACGGCCTTTATCACCGATAATAGTCGCAAGGTTAGCTTTGTTGCGGTCAAAGGCACTTTCTAAAATGACTTTCTGACTATCATTTTTTAAAGCAGCATTAACATATACTTCGACCTTATTTTCGATTACTTTGTATTCAAGACTTTCAATTTTTAATGGTTTTTTAACAAAACTTTCAATAAAAGCTGCATTATAGATACCCATATCTAGCAGACAGCCGCCTACGAGCGGTTGATAATGATAAGTTGCCTGCTCTTCAGGCATTGACCGGCAAAAAGATGTTTGAACGGTTTTGACTTTTCCTATCTCTCCAGCGGTAACCATTTTTTTAAGTTCCTGGTAAGCTTTCTGGAAATGACTCTTCATTGCTTCGGTATAAAAAAGGTTTTTTCTTTTTGCTTTATCGATTATTTTTTTTAATTGTTCCCTGTTTAAGGCAGCTGGTTTCTCGCTAATAACGGCTTTACCAGCATCTAGAGCAGCCATTGACCATTGAAAATGCAGCTGGTGGGGCAATGCTATATAAACGATATCGATGTTTGGGTCTTGCAGGAGTTCCTGGTAACTGCCGAAAACCTTATTCGAGGGGTGCTTAGCTTGAAAAACTCGAGCTTTATCAATATTTCTAGCCGCAACGGCATAGAGATTCGCCTGACTAAAATTTTGCAAGCTATCGGCAAAACGGTTTGCGATATTTCCTGGTCCGATGATTCCGAAATTGATCATATTTTTCCTATTCTAGACTGTGTTTTTCGTCAAGCAGTCCATTGTCGAGCAAAGCTCGATTAGTTTTTAACCGTTGAAGATTATGTTGATATTGATGGGCAAAAACGATCGAAAAAAGAGAATCCAGCAGATATTCAAAGGTTATCTGCGAAGAAAAGGTGCTGACCTTAAGAAAATCAAACTCTTCTTGTTTAACGATGATCGATAGATCGGCAAAATCGATCATTGGTGAATTTATGTTTCCGCTGATCAGAAGAGTCGGCACCTTTTTCTGTGAGAAAAATTTTATTATCTTTTGACTTTGTTTTGATTTTCCGCCATAAGATATGAAAACAGCACAATCTTTTGGGCTTAAATTAACAGCTACCCAATCTTCGTCGGCATATTCTTCGCCGATCATCGCAAATTTATCGATTTTTACTAATTTATTTTGAAAACTTCGAGCTCTGATTTGCGAATCTCCTTGCCCGAAAAGAAATATTCGCTCGGCAGACCAGAGCATCCGGCCGGCTTTATCAAGTTGTTCTTTATTTAGCTGGGCATAACTGCGTTTGATAGTACTAACGCTTAGATCTGCTAATTTTTTTGCGATCATCATTGAGTCGTCTTCTCTTTTGAAGGGGAAATTAGCGTCTACATCTTCCGGTTGAAATATTCTTGCTTGAATAGTTTTGGAAAGTTCTAAGCGAAATTCTTTGTAGCCGGCAAAACCCAATTTCTTTGATAATCGAACGATGGCTGAATGAGAAGAAAAACTCTTTTTTGCCAGCTGTTCAACACTCATGGCCGGGATTTCATCGAGATTATCCAAAATATAATTGACTATCTTTTTTTCTGTTGTTGTTAGATTCTCTTTTGACCTTAATTTATCTATAAGCAGCATACCTTCTATCTCTATGATAATTTTACCGCAGCTGAGTGAAAAGCCTTACTTTTGAACAAATTGACCAATTTTAATGAAAACGCTTACTTAAAATGGTAAAAGGGTCCATAATTACTGAAAAACCTGATATCAAAGCCTTTAGCTACATATACTGGAGTTGTCGAGGGAGGTAGTAATTTGACAATTTTAACAGTGGCTTATATCGGTAATGGCAAAAGTGCCAATCGTTATCATTTGCCATTTGCCAGGAAACTAAAGGACAAGATCAAAGTCAAGACGATCTTTTCGCGTCATCCAGACAGCAAATGGCCAAAAATCGAAGGTATCAAATATACGAATGATATCAACGATATCTATGATGATCCGGAAATCGATCTAGTGGTTGTTTCCACGCCGAGTTCGACTCATTATCAGCTGGCTAAAGATGTTTTGGAACACGGCAAAAATGCCTTGGTTGAAAAACCTTTTACGGAGACGTCGGCGCAGGCCAGAGAACTTTTTGCTTTAGCAAAGGAAAAGGGTCTGCTTGTTCAGTGTTATCAAAACCGCCGTTATGATTCTGATTTTTTGACGACACAAAAAGTTATTGAAAGTGGCAAACTGGGCGATCTTTTGGAAGTAGAAATGCACTACGATTATTTCCGCCCGCAAGTGCCGGAAAGTGTTAAAGAATTTTCGCTTTCCACTAGTTATTTATATGGTCATGCCTGCCATACTTTGGATCAGGTCATTTCTTATTTCGGCAGACCAGATGATACACATTATGAGGTTCGCCAGCTGCTTGGACCTGGCCGTATGAATGATTATTTCGACTTAGATCTTTTTTACGGCAGCACATTAAAAGTATCGGTCAAATCAAGTTATTTTAGATTGAAAGAACGACCGAGCTTTGTTGTCTATGGCAAGAAGGGTGTCTTTATTAAAGAAAAGAAAGATCGTCAGGAAACTGATCTTAAACACTTTTATTTTCCTGATCATGCTGATTTTGGTATCGATCGCCCTGAAGACTACGGCACCTTGACTTACATCGATGATAAAGGTCGATATCACGAGGAAAAAGTTGTTTCTGAAGTAGGCGATTATAGTCGTGTTTACAACGACCTATATGAATCTATCATCAATGGAAAAGAAAAAAGCGTTAAAGACGAAGAGACTATTTTACAGCTTGAAATTTTAGAAACAGCGATCAAGCAAGTGAAAAAGTGATCTCGTTTACTTGAGGTAGAATATGGACAAATTTATGGAGTCTTTTTCAAAAAGAATGAGTTCGGTCGCGCTGAAACTCGATGGCAACAGGTATCTTAACGCCGTCAAGAACAGTTTCATCGCCGCAATGCCGATTTTGATCGTCGGATCTTTTTTCATACTTTTTGCTAATTTGCCGATCCCTGGTTATGCCGGATTCATGCGGTCCTGGCTCGGCAGCGGCTGGCAGCGGATCTTTACGGTTCCTTATGACGTAACGATGAATATGATGACCATCTATATCGTTGTTGAAGTTTCGATGGAACTGGCTTCTTCTTATAAACTAAACCGTGTTTCAGCTGCCTTTTCCGGTCTGGCTGCTTTCTTGGTTTTAACACCGGTTTTTGATTTTAAAAGAGCTGCTTTAGGCTCTGGTCTGCCAATGAATAACTTGAGTGCTTCCGGTTTGTTCGTTGGTATTATTTTTTCGATTTTAGCTGTAGAAATATTACATTTTACGGATAAAAGGGGATGGAAGATAAAGATGCCGGCTTCGGTACCGCCGAATGTATCTGAATCTTTTTCTGCTTTGATACCATTTGCACTGGTCATAATTATTTTTAATTTTGTTAGGATAATTTTTGAATTGACCAGTTTCGGCAGTGTTCAGAATTTTATTTTCAGTAATCTGCAGGCTCCTCTGACCTCTTTGGGTGCATCTTTGCCGGCAACGATAATCGTTTTGTTGATGGAAGGATTCCTCTGGTCATTTGGTATCCATGGAGCTAACGTCGTCGGCAGTGTTATGACACCGATCTGGCTATCGTTGACTGCCCAAAATGCGGCTGCTTTTGCTGCTGGAAAAGCGATCCCTAATATCGTTAACTATCAATTTTATAATAATTTTATCAAGATCGGAGGATCAGGCGCGACCTTTGGCCTTTGCCTGCTGCTGCTTTTCTTTGCTAAATCCAAGCAATTTAAGGCACTTGGCAGATTAGCTATTGGTCCGGAGATATTTACGATCAATGAACCGATCATCTTCGGCTTGCCGATCGTTTTGAATCCTTTGATGGTGATCCCGTTTATCCTTACGCCGATCGTTATGGCTTTGATCGCCTATCTTTCGATGAGGATCGGATTGGTACCATTGACTAATGGTGTCAATATACCGTTTACTACACCGCCGATCATTGCTGGATTTATCGTTAGCGGCTGGCGCGGTGCTGTTTTGAATGTGGTTCAAATAATCGTTTCACTATTTATTTATCTGCCTTTCTTCAGGACTGCTGATAAATTAGCCTATGCACAAGAAGCAGAAAAGGAGCGTGAACAAAAGAAAGTTTCAGGCGGTAATTCTAATAGTGTAGAAAAACTTGCACGTTGATTTTTAAGCATCTGAGTTTTAAAGGAGTATTTTATGAAGTTAGCTATCCTGGGAGCGGGCAAAATCGTTTTTGATCTGCTGTCTTTTATCGGCACAGTTCCTAAAATAGAATTAGAAGCGATTTTTGGCCGCCGGCAAAGTATCGATAAGCTTGAAAAGATCCGATCCGATCATAAGATCAAGAAAGTTTATACTGATTTTGAAAAATTATTGGCTGATCCTGAGATCGATACAGTCTATATCGGTCTTCCCAATGATCTGCATTTCGATTTTGCAAAAAAAGCTTTGAATGCGCAGAAGAATGTGATCATTGAAAAACCTTTTGTCGAAACTAGCGAACATTTTGAAGATCTTAAAGCAGCAGCAATCGCTAATCATCGACACCTATACGAGGCGATCAGTAATCAATATTTGGATAATTTTCGACAGCTGAAGAAATGGCTTGAAGCTATTGCCCCGATCCATTTAGCCGTTTTGAACTATTCGCAATATTCTTCCCGCTATGATCAATTCAAAGCCGGGAATATTTTACCGGCTTTTGACATAAATCGCGGCGGCGGTGCTTTGCTTGATCTCAATGTTTATAATATCCACTTGGCACTCGGCTTATTTGGTTTTCCAGATAAAATATCCTATCAAGCAAATATCAAACAAAATGTTGATACATCGGGTATTTTGGTAATGAACTATCCCGATCTGGTCGTTTCTGCGATCGCTGGCAAAGATGTTTTTTCTTTGACGAATGGACCTAGTTTGATCGAAGGAGAAAATGGTTTTATCCAGATAGATAGTCCGACCAGCAGTTTGACCTCTATCAGCTTGAATACAGGCGGTCAGCGTTTGACTTATCAGCCAAAACCGATGCATCGTATGTTTGCTGAATTTTCTGCCTTTCAACAGGCCATCGACGAGGATCGATGGGGTTTTATGCTGGAACAGTTGGAGCATAGCGGTCAGGTAGTTAAGATTTTAGAAGAATTGCGGGATTCGGTCCTGTCTTCTAAAAAGGAAAAAGTTGATTGATTCGCTAAGAGTTAATTGAATATTATTTTAAACAAGCTTTTTGTTTAAGGCGTTATAATGTAATGCAATGGCCTTTTCATTTAAAAAAGCTTGTTTTTCTTTTGTAAAAAAACTTGATCCGAATAACCGTAAGGGCTTTTTATGGTTATTGACTTTTTTATTTTGGGCAAAAACGCTTTTATCTTATTTTGCTGATTTTGGCGGTTTAGGTGCTCAAAATCTTTATCAATTTTTCGTCATGATCATAAATCCCTTTGCTTTTATGATCATCGTTTTTTCGCTTATATCTTTTATTCGGCGCAAACTTCCGTTTTATATAACTGCTTTGAGTGTCGACGCCCTGCTGACTTTGCTGCTATATCTCAATGTGATTTATTATCGCGAGATGTCGAGTTTTATTTCAGTCAATGTCATGCTTGGCTACTCTAAAGTCAATCAAGGGCTTGGCAGCGCTTCTTTAAGTTTAATGAAGATCCAAGATCCTTTTTACTGGTTGGATATCGTGCTGATAGCAGGTTTTTTGCTTGCTAAAAAAATAAAAATGGACGATAACCATTTTAAAAGACAGAATTCGCTTTTAGCCTTATCCCTGGGAATTTTAGCTTTATTTGCTAATTTAGTCCTGGCCGATATCTCGCGACCGCAATTGCTGACCAGAGGCTTTGATGATACTTATACGGTCAAGTTTATGGGTGTCAATTTTTACACGATTCAAGATGCCGTCAATACGATTCAAGTCAATACACTTAAAAATACTGCTAAACCAGATGATCTTAAACAAGTAAAAGGATTTATCAAATCACGCTACGCTGCGCCCGATAAGAAGTATTTCGGAATAGCCAAGGGCAAAAATGTGATCGTTATCCATCTGGAATCCACCCAACAATTTAGTATCGACCGCCGGATAAACGGGCAGGAAGTAACACCGTTTTTGAATTCGATCTACCATGGTCAGGACACTGTCTCTTTTGATAACTTTTTTCATGAAGTAGGGCAGGGAAAAACTTCCGATGCTGAAAATATGTTAGAAACGTCAACCTTTGGGCTGCCGAGCGGTTCAGTTTTCAATAAGTACTCAACTAATACTTTCCAGTCGATGCCGGCTATATTGAACCAGCGTGCCGGTTATTCATC
Source organism: Oenococcus alcoholitolerans (assembly GCF_051852995.1). Taxonomy (GTDB): domain Bacteria; phylum Bacillota; class Bacilli; order Lactobacillales; family Lactobacillaceae; genus Oenococcus; species Oenococcus alcoholitolerans. The sequence continues at coordinate 1,506,983 of NZ_CP176042.1, read as the reverse complement.
AGCTGTCTTTCATGGCAACGTTGCTTCTTTTTGGAATCGCAGCAGTGTTTATAAATCCATGGGATATCAGCATTTCTTTGATGCATCTTACTTTGACGTCAGCGGTCGTAAATCCGAAGTTTGGGGTATTAAAGACAAGCTTCTATTCAAAGATTCGGTACCTTATTTAGAAAAGCTGCAGCAGCCTTTTTATGCCAAGTTTTTAACAGTTACTAACCATTATCCTTTTGCTTTGGATAAGGTCGATCAGGATCCTAATTTTCAAACGACTGATACGAGCGATCCGGTCATCAATAACTATTTTGTGACTAACCATTATATGGATCAGTCGATCAAAGAATTTTATGCTTATTTAGATCGGATCGGGCTTTTGAAAAAATCGATCATTATTTTATACGGTGATCATTACGGCATCTCTAATTCGGAAAATCGCACTTTGGCACCTGTTTTGGGACGTGATCCGCAAAAATGGACTGCTTTTGACGATTTACAGATGCAGCGGGTACCTTTTATGATCGACATACCGGGTTCTCGTCTTGGGCATATCGACCATACTTACGGCGGAGAAATAGATGTGATGCCGACTCTTGAACATTTATTGGGCATATCTACAAAAAGATATTTGCAGTTTGGACAGGATCTTTTCAGTAAACAGCATAGCCAGCGAGTAATTTTTAGAAATCAGGACTTTATCACGCCTAAATATACTTACACTGACGGTCACCTATGGTCGAATAGCAACGGCAAAATGTTTGATAACGATGAATTAGGAAAAAATCTATCCAAAAAAATCGAAAGATGGCAAAACGAAACCGATCAAGAATTATCTTTATCTGACCAGCTTATTTTTAAGGATCTGCTGCGTTTTTATAAACCAAAGGGTTTTACCCCGATAAATCCGCGAAACTATAATTACGGCACCTACTATACTAGGAACTTGTTGAAGGAACAAAACAAAAAATTGGCTGGGAAATCCCGTTCTATTTGGTCGCAAAATGGAGATAAAAGTACAAGCAGTCTTTATCATACCGATGCTCCCGAACAAAACGATCCCCGCTCCAGCCAAGGCAGGATCCAGATTCCTAACCCGGATGACAGTGAAAAAGGATTGAGCAGTTCCAGCAGTTCCAGTAGCCGTTAACTGTCGTTTATCTATCGAAGAATTTGGCCTTATAAAGTATCAATAATTCAACAAGGACCATGATCAAACTGATCGCAAAGGTCAAGATCCAAGCATCATGGAAATTTGCCAAGGGCAAGTGGACATTCATACCGTAGAAACCGGTCACCAAAGTAGGCACTGCCATTAAGGCTTGCAGCATGGTCAAAGTCCTTAAAGAACGATCCAGTCTTTGATTATTAAGATTAGAATAAGCTGATGAAATAGAGGCGATCACTTCGGCAGCTTGATTTGCCATATCGATGGCTTGGGTATTTTCGACTAAGACATCTTCGAAAAATTCTTCTTGATGCTTGCTTATCTCACTGCTTAAATAGGCCTGCAGACGAGATATCGCTGTCCTGTCGGTTCTAAGTGAATCAAGCATATAGATCATGGAGGTCTCTAGTTCCATCAAAGAACTGACTGCGCCAGTTTCTAATTTTTGGCGTAAATTAGATTGAATAATGTTTCTTTGCCGGTTGATCGTAGTGATAGCACTGATGTAATCAGCGATCAAAACCGACGAAGCATCTAAAAAAGCATCGATAGCATTCAAATTTTCTTGGCTGGTTTCGTCAACATTATTTCTTACCGGTGCCAATATCTTTTTAGAAATATGGGCAGTTGTTTGTCGTGCAATGGTGAATAATCTGCCTTCTTTGTCTAAAATAATACCAACCGGTTCTGTTGCTGCTAAATCTGAATTTGGTGTGATGATATCAAAAACTATCAAGACTGATCCGGTCGGTTGATCGATCTCGGTTCGAGCTGACTCATTGGGATCTAAAGCGTAGAAAAGAAATTCGGGAGTTATTCCAAGCTTTACCAGCTGGTTTTGCTCTTCTTGATCGGGGTCTTGTACTTCGTACCATCTTAAATTTTTATTTATATCGTGGATTTTTATCATAATTTAAAACCAATAACGATCAAAGTTTTTATGATCGAAACCATCGTTAATAATGATAGCATTAGCAAATGCTGTCTTTTTTTGATGATTAAGATCGCGGCAAATTCCCTGAACCATCCAGCTGAAAAATAATTAGCCGGTGTTTGAGCCGGCAGGCCGAACGCTTTGATCTGATTTCTGCAAGCGATAAAATCAGCTCTCGGCAAATGGTACGAATTGGTAGTAAAGGCTATTTTTGGATATTTTTCCGGTTTGTTTTTTAAAATCAAGACTAAAGAATTTTGAAAATTTTCGGCTGTATTAGTTGATTGATCTTCCAAAATTATTCTTGCTGGTTCAATACCCTTTTTTAAAAGCCAATTTTTCATAGCTTGTGCTTCGCTTAATCGTTCATCCCTGCCTTGGCCGCCGCTGACGACGATCCTGCTGGTTTGATTTTTTTCTGCAAATTCTAAGGATTTTTCTAACCTTTTATTCAAATTCGGTGAGATCTTATTGCCGTCGATCAGACCGGCACCAAGGACGATCAAATAATTATATTTATCTGCTTGTTGGAAAATCTGATCGCCGATCAATTTTGTGATCACTGTTTGTGTGCAAAAATTCAAAAAAACAAAAATTATGTAAAAAATGAAAGCTGGTATAAAAGCAAATGCCCAGTCGAACCAGTTTGGCAAATTTTTATTAGTAAATTTTAATGAAACGAGGAAAATAAAAGCAGCAAATATCAAAATAGCCAAATATATCGCTGGCCGGTATCTTGCTCGATATTTAGTATTGTTGGACAAGCGGAAATTCCATACGATCAATTTGCCCGCTGAGTAGGCCATCAAGGCCAGAACAAGGAAAAAGACAATGACGATTATTTTGATCGAGCTGAAAAAAATGATCGGATCGATTTTTTGAAAAATTGAAATTATGGTCAATATAAAAAAAGAAATCGATAGATTAAAAAAGAAACCACTTTTCAGCGAACGAAAGTCTTTGTTGACCTGATAAACAAAAAGCCAGACACAAATTAAAGCCGCTGAGAAAAATAACAGCGGCCAAGACCAGATCTTTAAAAGATTGTTCAAAAAAAGAAAGAACATAATTTTATTTTATCAGTGCTAACAATAAGCCTAATACTAGAATCAAAAAAAACAAAACTATTTCCTTTATTTTCAAAGGGTGTTTTTGATAATGACTTCTTTTTTGCCCTTCGATAAAACCATGTGCATACATTGCTTGACTGAGATTATCAGACCAAACGAATGAGTTATAGATAGCTTTAACATAAAGCTGCGGCGAAAAAATGGTCAACCGGACACCGCGCATTTTCGCTGAAGCTTTTATTATTTTGATCTGTTGAATCATTTTGGGCATGAAATTCAAGGCCCCGAGTATCCCATAAACAAAAGTCGGATTCATGTGCAGATCTTGTTCGAAACTTCGCATCAGATCAGTCGTAGACTGGCTAAAAACGATTATGCCGCCGAGATAAATATATGAATAAACACGGCTGGCCATTATCCAGGCAAACGATTGCGAATGATCGGCTGTCATACTGTAGTACATAAACCAGCTGCCGATAAAAGGGATCATCCCAACGATGAATAACCAAAGCAGTCTTTTAAAAGCCATTTTTTTCCAAAATAAATACAAAAGCGATAATAATATTACTGCCGAGTTCAAGTAGATCGAACGAAAAAAAGCCAATTCTATGCCTATCAGCATTGCTAACAAAAATTTTAAAGCTGCTTTCAAGATAATTTCTCCAGTTTTAATAGCCCTTTGTTTTGGATTTTATAAGCTGAATCAATGATGCTGTCAAGAGCATATAATTGATGACTGACAAAAATTTTTGCTGCCGAAGACTCCTTTAACAAGCTGATCATTTTTATTACTGATTTTTGATCAAGACCAGCAAAAGCCTCATCCAGTAGGATTATTTGAGGAGCCTGAATAACTATTAAAAGGATCTGCAGTTTTTTCTTCTCACCGCCGGATAGGCTGTAAACAGATGAATCTTTTCTTTTATCCAAATGCAGTTCCCTAAGCCAGTGATCGATCTTTTGGCGATCGAAACTTTCAGAAAAACGATTTTTTAGACTCAGATCGATCTCGTCTTGGACTGTTATCCGCAAAAAAGTGTCGCTCGCTTTTTGAAAAGCTAAGATGACGCGGCCATTTTTGATTATTTTGCCGCGATATTTTTGTAAACCGACGATCGTTTTTAAAAAAGTTGATTTCCCGGATCCGTTTTCACCGACTAAAAGTAAATTTTGACCTTTTTTTAGATTTGCGTCGATATTTTTGAGAATATTTTTTTGTCCGAATGCAACGGATAATTTTTTGCTCTCTAAAATGTTTTGATGGTCGTTAAGATCTTTTCTTTCTAATTTAAAATCGTACTTAAAAACAAAAGACTTAAAAAAGTCATCAAATTTATTCTTAGCCAGATCTTTTACACCATCGTCTTGGAATAAAAAGATCCGCTCAGCCATATCTTTGTAGATCAAAGGGTCGTGATCAGCTACGATGATCGTTCTGCCTTTGTTTTGCAGATCTTTTACTTTAGATAATAAAAATTTAATGTTATCGCTATCAACGCTGGCAAATGGCTCATCTAAAATTATCAGATCACTATTTAAAGAGGCCGCTTCGGCTAAGGCTAATCGCTGCTGTTCACCGCCGGAAAGGGTTGATACCGGCTGTTTGCTTTGATCTTCTAGATGGAATTCTTTGAGTGTGCTTTTGACCTTTTTTTCGATCTCTTTTTCCGGCAGACATAAATTTTCAAAAAGGAAAACGAGCTCTAAAAAGGGTGTTTCCATGGTGAATTGCTGATCTGCTTCTTGAAAGACTCGTGCTGCTTGGCGGGGATAGTTTTCCACCAAATAATTGATGAAAGTTGTTTTTCCGGATCCTGAAACACCAGATAAAAGTACAAATTCTCCCTTTTCGATTTTTAAGTTTACATTTTTAAGAATAGTAGTTTTTTCTATTTCGATATCTTGATTGTGAAGTTCGATGATTGCCAATTTATTTTATTAAGTGGGATTTTTCCAAAATTTTATATATTAAATATACAAGAATCCCCGAAAAAACGAGTACAGATACATATGAGATCACAAATAATGAAAATACATAGCCTAGGGGCAGTTTATTATAAGAATCTCTGAAATAAACGAATACGAAGATCAAAATAGTCGAAGTTAACGTTGATAACCATAGACCGGCTAGATTTTTTTTGTAACCAGTTATGGCAAAACCGATTTCACTGCCGACACCTTGAACGATGCCATAAACTATATTAGACACTCCCCATACTGATCCGATAGCCATTTCGATCACTGCCGCCAGTGTTTCACCAAGTACTGCTGAACCGGCTTTCTTTACGATCAGAGCCGATATCGGTCCTCCCATCACCCAAAGTCCGATCGTTGCAGCATTGGCTACCTGTTCGGCTACTTGGGCTGATCCTATCGACTGTGCCAAAGAGTTTCCAGCTATCAAACTGCCTAACGGTGCGCTTAGCGATACAAAAGTCGTCCAAGGCATACCGAAAATAAAGAATAAGATCCCAAAAATAACACCGATCAGGCCGATCAAAATGACGTCCCTTATTTTCCAGCTGCTCAGACTGTTTTTATTTCTTTGCATTTTAATCCTCCGAATAAAAATAGAGCCGAAAGATAACGGCTCTATTAGCGGCTATCTCCCTACGCAGGCATTGACCTACAGGTTCGATGGGTATTTCTCAGCTATAAAAGCACCCCAGATAGAAATATTCGACTCTTAAAAGAATTTTATCACTGTTATTTTATCAACTTTGCTTTTTTTAACAGCTTATAAATGATCAGATTAAGCAAACCGGAAAATAGCATGATAGAAATCAGCCAAATAAAGAACAAGATCACAACATAAGTTTGATCAAATCTCCCGTATGACCTTTGAAAATATTGAAAAGCAAAGCTGATGATAGTCCCAGTCAAAGTTGACAGCCATAAGCCGATAACTGGTTTTTTGTAGGCCACTAATAAGAAGCCCAGTTCCATCCCCAAACCTTGGACCAGTCCCCAGATTATGTCCATCGTTCCCCAGGCCGAACCAATGGCGATCTCAACGACTGATGCGATCAAATTAGCAAATAAGGCCGAACCCGGTTTTTTGATTATCATGGCTGCAAGCGGTCCCGCCATCAGGAAAAGACCTTTTGTCGCACCGTTTGTCACTTGAGCAGCAACCAGCGACGATGCCAGTGATGAAGCTAAAGAATGACCGGTTAAAAATAATGCGACCGGTGTTGCCAAGCTGGTGAATAAATTCCATGGCAATCCGACACCAAAATAAACGACCCCGAAAACGACTCCTATTAGAGCTGTTAAAATAACATCAATAATTTTCCACTTATTTTTTTTTGACATTTTTTCTCCCTAGACGCGATAAAATTTCTATAGTGAAATTTTACCAATATAAAATAAAAATTTCCGATGACCTTATCGGAAAATCATTAAAAATAATATTAAAAAAATGGCTGATTCCCCGATATTTGCGCGGTCTGCTGAGGATCGATCATAGACTGACGCTCAACGGCGAATATGTATCAGTCGATCAAAAGGCGAAAAAGGGTGATATCTTAAGTTTCTATCTTTATCCTGAAGATTTTTCTGGCCAGCAAAATTATTGTCCTGTTTCAGATCACCGGTTGAAGATAATTTATGAAAACGAGGATTTTTTGGTAGCAGATAAGCCGGCAGGTATGAAAATGCATCCCCATTCTCCGGAAGAAAATGATACACTTTTAAATTACATACAGGCGCAAATGGCAAACAAACGGTCACGCGGTCTAACAGCTAAAGCTTTCATGGTCCACCGTTTGGATCGACAAACTTCCGGAGCTGTGATCGTAGCTAAAAATCCGCTTGCTTG